>DFBQ01000194.1 GCA_002367355.1 Deltaproteobacteria bacterium UBA3076
TGATGTTTCAGCGAGATTTACATAGTGGCGGAAACGCCGATCCAGTCTTATACCATCTACTCTGGGCTGGTCAGGATCAAATTCCCAAGGATGGCAATAGAACAGGTAATATTCTTGTCGTCGGAGAATTTTCGCTACACCCTGTTTGAATAACCAAAACGGCCATAACCGAAAATAGCCGCCTCCGCCCCAGGGGATGCTTTTCCCACCCAGTTTCAGATTGCTTATCGGCAGCTCTGTAAAACTATTTTCTCCATTCGACCTTGCTTTCGGGAAGTGCTGTCGAATACTATCCATCTTCCCGTATCGACTGTGCATGGAGAAATCATTGTAGCTGGAATCATAACGATAGCCGAGCTCTTCAAGAAGATCCACAAGTTCTTGAGTTATGGAAAAGCTCGGGGCACGATAGCCGTGGACCGGCTGGCCTATAATATCCTCAAGGAGTGACTTGCTTCGATAAAGGTCTTCCCTGAGTTCAGAGGAGGAGAGATCATAACAAATCTGATGGCCGTAACCGTGAGATGCCACTTCATGGCCACGAGTCTTTATTTCCTTCACAAGACCAGGACAACGTTCAGCTATCCAACCAAGCACAAAAAAGGTCGCTGAAACATGAAAACGGTCAAACAAATCAAGGAGGACATGGGTGTTGTCCTCTACTCGAAACTCGCAGGAATCCCAAGAGTTAAAAGGAAAATGGGGACGAAGGTTTTCTACCTGGAACCAATCCTCGACATCAACCGTCAGTAAAATGTAACTCATAGTTGATTCCGCTGAAAAAACCCAATCTGTGCAATTAGCTTTCAGCCATTTGCCATTAGCAGTTAGCTTTTGGATAAATGGGTTAGGTTTATACTGTGTAATCCGTGAAATCTGTGTCGAAATTTTCTAAGTCCGCCCAAAGGGCGCTAAGTTCATTTCTATGTCTGATTTCGTGTTTTCGTACCTTCGTGTTTTCGTGATTGATTTTGAATAGTTTCTTAACCGCACAAGATCCAAAGTTTACAATAGCAAAACATCCTGTAATCATTAAACTAATAGCTAACCGCTAAAGGCTAATCGCTCAATTTAGGTTCAATATATATATCTGTCAGGTTGGCCACAATCCGCTCACCTGAAAGACCATCCCAATACGGAGGTATTTTTCCCCTCTTGCCTTTTCCAGACAAAATCTCCCCGGCAGTGGCAAGAATCCTGACGGGGTCTGTTCCCACCAGATAATTAGTACCCATGGCTATGGTTACCGGACGTTCGGTATTTTCCCTGAGAGTTATACATGGCACACCCAAGGCTGTTGTCTCTTCCTGAATGCCCCCGGAATCAGTTAATACCATTGTGGCCGAATCAAGAAGGTTTAAAAAGTCCAGATAGCCCAAAGGGTCGATTAGACTGATCCCTTCGGTATTATTGAATTCTTCAAGCAATCCGAATCTCTCCAGACTGGCCTTTGTCCTTGGGTGTAAAGGAAGGACAAGAAACAAATCCCTGCTGATTTCCTGCAAGCACCGGATCAAGGGCTCCAGGGCATCTTCGGTGTCCACATTGCTGGGCCTGTGCAGGGTTACCAGGCCATAACGACCGCTAATTTTAAGGGTCTTTTTGATCTCAGACCTGCGGGCCTTTTCCAGGTGCCGGTGCAGGGTATCAATCATGACGTTTCCGACAAAAAAGATTTTCTCCCTGGGTATGCCTTCTCGTAACAGGTTGGTAACTGCCGCCTCCTCAGTGACAAACAAGGCATCGCTCAAAGCATCGGTCAGAAGACGATTTATCTCTTCCGGCATAGAGCGGTCCCCTGATCGCAATCCTGCCTCAACGTGGACAATGAAAGGACGCTCTATGCCAGTCGGGTTCTGTAAAGGATATTGGATCTTGGCTGCCACCAGAGCACAGGCCACAGTGGAGTTCACATCCCCCACCACAATAAGCACGTCAGGCTGCTCAGCCAGAAGTACCGGTTCGAAACGCCGCATGATCTCAGCAGTCTGTTGGGCATGTGAGCTGGATCCCACATCCAGGTTTACATCCGGACGCGGGAGACCAAGTTCGTCGAAGAAGCACTTGGACAGGCTTTCGTCGTAATGTTGCCCCGTGTGCACAAGGATATGTTCGATTTCAGGTGAGCTGCCGGCCCCGTTGTGACGCCGAATGGCTTCTACAATAGAGGCCATCTTCATAAAATTGGGTCTGGCGCCGGCTATTGTCATTATTTTCACTGGTGTGCACCTCTTTAAGACAGACCCAATCGTTCCTTTACGCGTGACACAAGCACCGGATTTGGAGGCTCGCTGACCTTTGCCAGACCTTCCTCTCTGGATAACCCGCCGGAACGGACAATACCTGCTATCTCCCATG
This sequence comes from Deltaproteobacteria bacterium UBA3076, assembly GCA_002367355.1. Lineage (GTDB taxonomy): Bacteria > Desulfobacterota > Dissulfuribacteria > Dissulfuribacterales > UBA3076 > UBA3076. The sequence continues at coordinate 2,359 of DFBQ01000194.1, forward strand.
CATAAGGATGGAAACCCCATCTCTCAAGATGAACCTGATTGGCAAAGGCATTAAGCAGACAATTAGTGGAATTGGGATCTGTATCCTCTGTCTCTTTCCAGCCCAAAGAAAGTATATGGGCCTTTATTGCCCCTTCGTCATAGGGACGAAATGCAAATGGATGGACGTTAACCGGTTGGACTAATAAACATCGAACGTCCAACGTCGAATGTTGAATGGGAAAAGATGAAGAAACAGACTTATGACCTGGAAGAAAGGCTGCTAATTAAAAAACCTGAACTACTAAATGATATTTTAGAGGAAACAGAAATAGCCGTTGAATGTTCGGTATTGGATATTTGTTTTTCATTCGACGTTCGATGTTCGATGTTCGACGTTCATCTTTCAAAACAATTCCGTAGTGAACGCCTATTATTCTCCTATGGCAGATATAGTTTTTCACATATTAAATTTCACAACCGTGATCTGTTAATCCATTGAAATGACATGTTTCTTATCACAGGATTTTGAAATTATTTATCTGAACATCTATAGTTCTTTACCTCCTGCCGCAACTCTTCAATCTCCTCCTGCAAGGCCTCGTATTCCGTCAATTTGCATTGCAAGAACCGAACGCTTATCCTCTCCTTTGCCTCCAGTCCATCAGGAGTAACAATGTATGCATAACTCCATTTGTTTCCGTTGTGCTGAAAGCGTCGGGGCCTCACCCATCCCTTGTCTATAAAAGCCTTGAGACAATAATTCGCCTTGCCTAAGCTGACACCAAGCACCTTTGCCACGGCACGCTGACTCGTTTGGGGATCAGTCTGAAGAACTCTGAAAAGACTGCGCCGCAGTCCATCGTCAAATACCATTTAAAGGGACGTCCTGTACAAGAGAACTAGTGTCTGAACGAAAAAGCAGTTCAGACACAATTTTGAATTCTAAATTTTGAATTTTGAATTTAAAAAAGGCAGTAACGTTAATATATTAATTGTCCATGACCTAAATTGA
>DFBQ01000128.1 GCA_002367355.1 Deltaproteobacteria bacterium UBA3076
GTTGTAATCCCGTGAACGGTTACCATTAAACTAATAGCTAACCGCTAAAGGCTAATCGCTCAATTTAAGTTAAAGAGATGTTTGATATATTTATCAGGACACATTTTTCAGCTGCTCATTACCTCCGAAACTATCCCGGAAACTGTGAACATCTTCACGGCCACAACTGGGATGTAGAGGTCGTGGTCAGGGCTGAAAAGCTGAATAAAATAGACGTGGGTATTGATTTTCGGGACCTAAAAAAGGCCGTGGCCGGAGTATTGTCTGAACTGGACCATACCAATTTAAACGATCATCCCTGGTTCAAGGACAAAAATCCCTCATCAGAGAGGTTGGCAGAGTATATCTACAGCCGTGTTAAGGAAGATCTCAAGCCTTTTAGCGAGATAGATCTGGCAAGAGTCACTGTCTGCGAGACATCCGAAACCGGAGTTACGTATTGGGAGGACTGAGATTATCGGTTTCCGAGACCTTTGTGAGCCTTCAGGGAGAGGGTGCATGGGCCGGATGGCCCTGTTTTTTTATTCGTCTGTCAGGCTGTAATCTCAGGTGCACCTATTGTGACACACGATATGCCTATAATGAAGGAGAAAAGAGGGATATCCCGGGCCTTATTGACGAATGGAGGCAGAGCCGGATTGGTCTTGTGCAGGTTACCGGAGGTGAACCCCTCTTGCAGGCAGAAACGCTCACATTGCTTGAGGCCCTGCTGAATGAAGGGGCCAGGGTGCTTTTGGAGACCAACGGGAGTCTGGCCCTTGGGAGTGTCCCCAGGGAGGTTGTCAAAATAGTTGATCGAAAGACCCCTGGGAGCGGCATGAAAAATTTTTTTTTAAAAGAAAACCTTTGTTGGCTCAATCAAGGGGATCAACTCAAGTTTGTTATAACAGACAGGGAGGATTATGAGTGGGCCAGGGAAGAGGTTATCAGACTGTGCCTTTCATGTTATACAGAGGTCCTGTTTTCTCCCGCATGGGGAGGGCCGGTCCCTTTTCAGTTGGCTGAATGGATTATAGCAGACAGGCTTTCTGTGAGGTTTCAGATCCAGTTGCATAAAATCCTTTGGGGAGAAAAAAGGGGTACTTGATTGGTAAAAGGCGTTGACAGGATTATTTAAATAATGTAAAAGCAGTTTTAAGTGAATTCTGAATGGGGGTTCATTCGGTCTAAGCTCCTATTTTTATTAGATGTTGGGCCTTCGGGGGGAAGGAAACAAAAAAATGATTGATCTTGATTATTCATTATTTGCAGAACTAATCGGTTATTTGATCCTGTTGGTTATCCTGAATGGTATGCTTTACAAGCCTATTCGCAAATTGCTTGCAGAGCGTGCATCCCGGATGGCGTCTATTCAGAGCGATGTTGATAAATATGAGCGCAATGCCGAGCAGCTTCTTAAAGATTTTGACACAAAGTTGGCCGAAGCTCGCGGATCCGGGCAAGGGGCAATGGAAAAGTTGAAGCATGAGGCCAGGGAGGAAGAGCATCAAATATCTGAGGCCAGCAATAAGGAGGCCGATGCCAGGAAACAGGAGTTGATGGCTGAACTTACATCAGAGATCGATGCGGCAAGGAAGGACCTTACGGCAAAAGTTGAGGCTTTTGCTATGGATATTTCGCAGAAGCTTCTGGGGAGGGCTATATAAAATGGAGTATACGGGGAAGGGTTGGGCTGGTACTTGGCTTCTGGTCGTGGCTTTTTCTTTTGTGGCCCTTTTGATAACCATGGGAGGTTGGGCAGGGGCTGCTGACGAAGGGGTAGTGCACGATACTCCGGGTGTTGAATCAGTCCATGATACTGCCACCGGAGGAGGCCATGAGATAGCATCCCACGGTGAAGAGGGTGCCGCGGGGCATGGAGAACATCACGGGCTGAGTCACAGCCAGGTAATGAACTTTATTTGGCATTGCCTTAACTTTTCCATTCTTGCCTTTCTTCTTGTAAAATTCCTGCGCAAGCCAATTGCAGGTGCTCTTAAAGGTAGGACCGAATCAATACGGGCTGCATTTGAAGAGCTGGAGGCCAAGCGGGCTGACGCAGAGCGCAAGTATGCAGAGTATGAGGCCAAGCTTTCCACTATGGATGAACAGGCTAAGCGCATACTGAAAAGTTTCACTGAGCAGGGGGAGTCAGAGAAAGAAAAGATTATAGCCCAGGCCCATGAAGCTGCAGAGCGCATCAAGGCCCAGGCAGAATTTTATGTGCAGCAGGAGCTTGCCAAGGCAAAGACCGAGCTGCAGACCGAAGTGGCTGATATGGCCGTCAAGATGGCGGAGGATCTAATTCGCAAGAACCTGAATGAGAAGGATCATCATCGACTCATCAGTGAATATCTTGAAAGGGTGGTGCAGAAAAATTGACCAATACAGTCATAGCTAAAAGGTATGCTAAGGCCCTCTTTGCCGTTGCCAAAGAGGAGGGGAAGTTAGAGGCCTATGGTAAGGCGCTGAAGGACATAGATGCCTTTTTGGAAGGAAGTCCTGATGTAGAGGCCGCTCTTGTCAGTCCGGTGTTTCCGGCTGACATTAAACAAACAGTCCTGGAGGAGATTATCAAGGCATCAGGGGTGGAAGATGCCCTTGCAATTTTTCTGCGGCTTTTGGTGGAGCGTGGCAGAATACAGTACTTGAGGATGATTGTGAGCTGTTTCCAGGAGTTCATGGATGAAGAGACCGGGGTAGTGCGGGCGGTGGTCCGCTCCGCGGTTCCTTTGCCTAAAGATCTGCGGGACAAATTTTCAGAGGTCCTGGCAAAGGTTACTGGCAAGCAGGTTACTTTAGAGATAGAGGAAGATCCCGCCATAGTTGGCGGTGTAGTTGCTCATATAGGTGATATGGTTTGGGATGGCAGTATTAGGAGCCAGCTACAAAGTATCAGAGAATCCATAGGAAGGGGTGAGCTGGGATAATGGCACAGATAAAAGCGCAAGAAATTAGTGACATCATAAAGAAGCAGATTCAGGGTTATGAAAAGACAATCGATTTAGCCGAGACAGGTACGGTTCTGTCAGTCGGTGATAATGTCGCCCGTGTCTATGGCGTACGCAACTGCATGGCCATGGAGCTTTTGGAGTTTCCAGGCGGCATTATGGGAATCGCCCTGAACCTTGAAGAGGACAATGTCGGTGTTGCCGTTATGGGTGACGTCAGGGGGATCAAAGAGGGTGACCTGGTCAAGAGGACGGCCAGAATCGCCGAGGTGCCTGTGGGTGAGGCCATGCTTGGCCGTGTTGTTGATGCCCTTGGCGCCCCGATAGACGGGCAGGGCCCGATCGACGCAAAAGACTCCAGTCGTGTCGAGGTAAAGGCCCCTGGTGTGATCGACAGGAAAGGCGTTCACGAGCCATGCTATACTGGTCTAAAAGCAGTTGACGCCATGACGCCTGTGGGCAAAGGCCAGCGTGAACTTATTATTGGCGACCGCCAGATTGGGAAGACGGCCATTTGCGTGGACGCAATTATCGCTCAAAAAGAAACAGATGTGTACTGCATATATGTTGCCTGCGGGCAGAAGCAGGCCACAGTGGCCCTGGTTGCCGAAGCCCTGCGCCGTCACGGGGCAATGGAGTATACTACTATCGTCGCTGCAAGCGCCAGTGAGCCTGCATCGCTCCAATATATAGCTGCATTCTCCGGCTGCGCTATGGGCGAATACTTCCGCGACCGGGGGAAACATGCCCTTATTCTCTATGATGACTTGTCAAAGCAGGCGGTATCTTACCGTGAGCTTTCATTGCTGCTGAGGCGTCCTCCGGGACGTGAAGCATATCCTGGTGATATTTTCTATAACCATTCAAGGCTTCTGGAAAGGGCGTCCAAGCAGAACGACGAATTGGGCGCAGGCAGCCTTACGGCCCTGCCTATCATTGAGACCCAGCAGGGTGACGTGTCTGCATATATTCCAACGAACGTTATTTCCATTACGGACGGTCAGGTCTACCTGGAGCCGGCGCTCTTCTTTGCCGGTGTCCGTCCGGCCATCAACGTCGGTCTGTCAGTGTCCAGGGTCGGCGGTGCGGCCCAGGTAAAGGCCATGAAGCAGGTCGCAGGTACCCTGAGGCTTGATCTGGCCCAGTACCGTGAGCTGGCGGCATTTGCCCAGTTCGGCAGTGATCTGGACAAGGCCACACAGGCCCAGTTGACACGCGGTGAACGTCTGGTCGAGATCCTGAAGCAGCCACAGTATGTGCCTCTTCCAATGGAAAAACAGGTAACCATCCTCTATGCCGGAACAAAGGGGCACCTGGACGAGCTGCCGGTTAATGTACTTGGAGATTTTGAGAAAGAACTCTATGAATTTGTCAGCAATAAGCATCCTGATATCTTCAGCGACCTCAAGGAGAAGGAAGCTATAGACGACAGTCTTGATAAGAAGATGAGTTCGGCGATCAGTGGTTTTGTCACGGAGTTCAAGGCTAACCGTAATCTTTAAGAAGCGAAGGGGGCTGCTATTAAATGGCGTCACTGAAAGATATACAGCTTAAGATAGTAGGTATAAAAAAGACCGCGCAGATTACCCAGGCCATGAATATGGTGGCTGCGGCGAAACTGCGCGGTGCTCAGCAGCGTATGGAGGACTTCCGTCCTTATGCCGAGAAATTCTCCGGAGTCATGGGGGAGTTGGCAGGTGCGGGTATAAACCCGGATGCCTTTCCGCTCATGGCGGCCAGGCCTGTGAAAAAGGTCATGCTGATAGTGGTGACTTCTGACAGGGGGTTGTGCGGGTCCTTTAATGCCAACATTCACAAGGCTGCTGAAAAATTCCTCAAAACCCAGCAGGAAGATGGCCGCGAAGGCTGTCTCGCCTGTGTGGGAAAGAAAGGTAATGCCTTTTTTAAGAAAAGCCAGTTTGAGATACTCCACAGCAGTGTGGGCATCATGGACAAGATCCAGATGTTCAACGCAAGGCAGGTGGGCCAGGAGGTCGTCAATCTGTTTCTGGAGGAAAGGGTGGATGAGGTCCAGTTGATTTACGGACGTTTTATAAACGTGGCGGTCCAGCGTCCCACCATGAACCGCATCCTGCCGATCAGCACGGAAGGCCTTGAAGGGGTTGAAGGGGAAGGGGCGGAAGGCCCGAAGGCCACATATACTTATGAGCCTGATCCTGAAGAAATACTTAATCAGTTGTTGCCCATGTTCGTGAATGTACAGATTATGCATGCCATGCTGGAAACCGGGGCGAGCGAGCAGGCAGCCCGTATGACGGCAATGGACAATGCTACCCGTGCATGTAAGGATATGATCGATGATCTCACCATGGTTTTCAACAAGGCCAGGCAGAGTGCAATAACCGCGGAGCTTATGGATATCGTTGGCGGAGCCGAGGCCCTCAAGTAAGGGTGAGGGGCCGTTAGAGAAAAATATTCGGCGCCTATTTAAGGCGTCTGGGGAGGTAGGAAGATAAATGGCTAGTGAAACTGCAGCAAATATGGGGAAGATATCTCAGGTCATCGGTGCTGTTGTCGATGTGGAGTTTGAGCCTGGGGCAATACCGCCTATTCTAACAGGTCTCTTTGTCACCAATCCAGCCATAAGTGATGAGGAAGATAATCTGGTCCTTGAGGTTGCCCAGCACCTTGGTGACAACGTGGTGCGTACGATTGCTATGGATACCACGGACGGGCTGGTCCGTGCCATGCCGGTCAGGGATTCAGGTGATCCCATAAGGATTCCTGTCGGCAAGCCGACATTGGGCCGGATTATGAATGTGGTGGGCCGTCCGGTCGATGGATTAGGGACAGTTGACGACAGTGTGACGTTACCTATCCACCGTAAATGCCCTGAGTTTGTTGAGCAGGACACCACTGTCAATGTCCTTGAGACCGGTGTGAAGGTCATGGATTTGCTGGTCCCCTTCCCCCGTGGCGGCAAGATGGGCCTCTTCGGCGGTGCAGGTGTTGGAAAGACTGTTATCATGATGGAGATGATCCACAATATCGCCATGCATCACGGTGGCATCTCGGTCTTCTGCGGCGCCGGTGAGCGTACCCGTGAAGGAAACGACCTGTATCACGAGATGAAAGATTCGGGGGTCTTGCCCAAGGCCGCGCTGATCTACGGCCAGATGACAGAGCCTCCTGGGGCAAGGGCAAGGATCGGCCTTACCGGGCTTACGGCGGCAGAGTACTTCCGTGACGAGGAAGGCCAGGATGTGCTCTTCTTCATAGATAATATATTCCGGTTTACCCAGGCCGGTTCCGAGGTGTCGGCGCTGCTTGGCCGCATCCCCTCTGCGGTGGGTTACCAGCCCACACTGGCTACAGACCTTGGTGCATTGCAGGAGCGGATCACCTCTACGAACAAGGGTTCCATTACGGCTGTTGAGTGCGTGTATGTGCCGGCTGATGACTTGACTGACCCGGCTCCGGCCACTACGTTTGCTCACCTCGACGGTACAGTGGTCCTTTCGCGGGCGATTACAGAGCTTGGTATCTACCCTGCTGTGGACCCGTTGGACTCCACGTCACGTATTCTCGATCCCAATATCGTAGGTGAGGATCACTATAAAGCGTCAAGAGCGCTTCAGGTGACCCTGCAGAAATACAAAGAGCTTCAGGACATCATCGCAATCCTGGGTATGGATGAGCTCTCAGATGAGGACAAGCTCACAGTACAGAGGGCACGGAGGGCCCAGAGGTTCCTCTCCCAGCCATTCCACGTTGCTGAGACCTTTACCGGCATGCCGGGCAAGTTCATCAAGGTCGAAGATACTGTCCGTGCGTTCTTGGAGATCCTGGAGGGTAAACACGACGAACTGCCTGAGGCGGCGTTTTATATGGTAGGTGGCATAGAAGAAGCCGTGGAAAAGGCAGCCAAGATGGCATAATGACTCTGTTGGCCAACGAGGCTGAAGAGTAATAGCATCGTACAGCGAATAACCCGGCTCTGGGCGGTTGTGGAGCCACGGACAGGGAAAAGTAAATGGCAAACAAGATACTTTTAGAAGTAGTTACACCTTCGAAGTTATTGGTGAGCGAAGAAGTTGAACTGGCTACTGCACCTGGTGCGGATGGTGTGTTCGGTGCGATGGCAAACCACGCTCCTCTGTTGGCCACGCTTAAGATAGGTGAGATGCATTATCTCAATGAAGGAAATACGGTCCGCATAGCTTTAAGCGGCGGTTTCTGCGATGTGTCGAACAACCGGATGACCGTGCTGGCTGAGAGTGCTGAGATAGGCGCGGAAATTGATGTGGAAAGGGCTCTTAAGGCCAAGGAGAGGGCTGAGCGCAGATTGCAGGAGGCCGTGGCACGAAGGGAAGAAATTGACCTTGCGCGTGCCCAGGCAGCCCTTACCAGGGCGCTTACAAGGATCCGGATAGCGGGTCGCTAATTCAACACCGCAATTTAATGACATAGTTTTGTGTTAAGGGCAAGCCGCGTGCTTGCCCTTTTTATTTCCTTAGGATCTTCCCCATGATAGAAAAATCCGTTTCAGAGGGCAGTCGGCCCTGGGCATCTATTTTACTTGCAGCCGGCAAGGGAACCAGGATGAAATCAGAGATCCCGAAGGTAATGCATCACCTGCTTGGAAAGCCCCTTATCGGACATGTCCTGGGCCTGTTAAGGAATCTGGATATTGCTTCCAGTGTCGTGGTAGCGGGCCATGGCAGCGACCTTGTTAGAGATTATCTGACAGAGTACGATGTTAATCTGGTAGTGCAGGAACAGCAGCTCGGCACAGGCCATGCTACATTGTGTGCAAAAGCCGCTTTGGGAGAGTTCTGCGGCAATGTTTTGATCATTTGTGGTGATACGCCTTTACTGAAAGAAAGTACTCTTGCCTCCTTTATGGAAGATCATGCAAATTCCGGAAGGATTCTTTCTTTATTGACTGCGCACCTGAAAGATCCAAGCGGATACGGACGGGTACTCAGGTCTGCGTCCGAAGGGCCTCAAATTCAAGGAATAGTCGAAGAGAAGGATGCCACAGAGGCCCAGAGACTGCTAACCGAGATAAATACAGGAATATATACAGTTGATTCGGTTTTTTTATTTGATGCCCTTGATGCTATAGGCTGCGATAACGTCCAGGGGGAGTACTACCTGACCGATATAGTCGGTGTGGCAGTGTCAAGGGGCGTCTCGGCGGGGGCGGTCAGCTCTGCTACTGAGGATGAGGCCTGGGGAGTCAATTCGAGGATGGACCTTGCCAGGGCAGAGACTATTTTGTTGGATAGGATAAGAAAAGGTTGGATGGAATTCGGGGTGAGTTTTGAGCTTTATGAATCTGTCTATATAGAACCGGATGTCATGCTGTCCCGTGACGTCACAATCGGTCCCCATGTGGTCCTTAAGGGCGGGACAACAGTGGGCAAAGGGGCAAAAATAGGTGCTTTCAGTTATCTTGAAGGGGTGCAAGTGCCGCCCGGCAGCACAATACCTCCTTTCAGCATGTTAATTAGTGCCTGAACGGAAACCCACTTGAATGATTCGTTGGGTTTCGCTTGGCCTCCCTTTATGGCAAGGTACGGATTACACTATGTGTCGTATGGGGTTGACGTACGCATAACCAGTGGGTTTAATGTTTTTAAATTCGGGAGAGGGCATATGAGTGATCAGGAACTTCATCTATTAGAAGATAAAGTCGATAGTCTATTAAGATATTGTGAACAATTGGTATCTGAGCGGGATGATTTTCGCAGACAGTCACAGGAACAGGCTTCGCAGCTAAAGGAACTTGAAGATAAATTGGCCCAGTTTGAAGAAGAGAGGGAAAATGTTCGTCTTCGGGTTTCCGATCTTTTAGGTAGAATCGACCAGGTCGGTACGTTTTCAAAAGGAGCTGAGGATACTGCTATAGCACGTCAAACTGATATGCCTTCGGGCGTCTAGATAAATTGGAAACGACACAAATAAAATTTAATTTTTTTGGTCAGGTGTACGAACTGAAGGCCGATGATCCAGAGGTTGATGTCGAGGAAGTCGTAGAATATGTTCAAGCGAAGGTTAGAGAACAGGAGACCTCAAATAAGGGCTTGGCTCCCCACAAGATGGTGGTTTTAGCCATGCTTAACGTAGGTAAAGACTATATATTAGCCAGGCATCAATTGAGGGAATTAAAAGAGACGGTCGTTAGCAAAACCAGTCGATTGGTTGCCAAAATTGATTCCGCAATGGATTAAATTGGTAGATCGTGGTATTATAAAAAATAGAAGAATTAATAGTATAGGTATTACCATTTTTGAACACAGATGGACAAAGATTGTCAAATTAATTATCTGTGTATATTTGCGAAAATCTGTTTCCTATTTAACTTGGTTTGTTTCCCCTGCTGTGTTGGTGATTGGCAGAGTTTGTTGAGCCAACTCTCTTTACAAGGGGGTCTCCTCTTCGCATAGGGATGGAAGGAGAGAAATCTCTTTCCCGAATAGCGGATGAGACGCCCACCTGGTTTGCCAGGTTCAATAAATTTTGTTGACACGGCATAAGCGGGGGATTTTATGGGCTATAACCCCGTTCGGGTTCATATATATAAAACGGATATGGTAATAGGTTGCACATCCATGTGATGTGTTTAGGGAAAATTGAGCAACGGCCAGACCTGACTGCATGGTTAAAGGATGCCATAAAATGGTTTTGGAAATCCGGCCGATTTGCAATAATAGCTGGACTATTTTAAAGAGGATTTTTTTGCGAACAAAATCCTCTTAAGCAAAAACTCGAAGAAACTAAGTTGATCATCTTAATTCGGGGCTTGGAAAAAGGCTTTGGACTGATTCAGAAGAGGGATATTTTATACCTGACGGGCCTTTAATAGTCACAGCACATTTTTTGGGTCGATCCCGGCCCGGATTTCAACCGCCAGCCAAAATCCGTATGTAACCGTCATCAGGCGCTCCACAATGGAGCCGAGATGGGGTGTGGCCATCCTATATGGAAAGGAGGTGCTTACCCATCATGGAATTATCTTACCTTTTAGTTTCGACCATTTTGGGCCTGTGTATTGGCTTAGCTGCAGGCATATGGTTTGCCAAACGCAAGACTGTTACCACACTTGATTCAATAAAAGAGGAAGTTGAGCGCTTAAAGAAAGATGCCCTTGCAGAGGCAGAGAGACTGCGTAAGGAAGCCAGGATCCAGGGACAGGAGGAAATATTTCAATTAAAAAAAGAGGCCGAGAAAGAGATAAAGGAGTGGAAGGTCGAACTGCGCAGTCAAGAAGGGCGTCTACAGCAAAAAGAGCAGCAGGTAAATCGCAAATATGAGCTGGTTGACCACAAGGAAATTGAGGTCCTTGAGAAGGAAAAAGCATTACAGCAGTCAGAGCATACCCTCAAGGAAAAGGGAAAAGAGATAAAGGGCCTGGTAAATAAACAGAGGAGCCAGCTTGAAAAGATATCAGGTATGTCGGTTCAGGAGGCCAAGGACTGTCTGCTCGAGACATTAGAGGCAGATGTTAGACAGGACGCGGCTAAACTGGTTAAAAAGATAGAGACAGAGACCAAGGATACCGCGGAGAAAAGGTCCAAGGAGATAATAGCATTGGCAGTAGCCAGGTATGCAGGTGAATATGTAGCTGAGCGGACTGTTTCAGTAGTACACTTGCCTAGTGACGAGATGAAAGGCCGTATAATAGGCCGGGAGGGTAGAAATATCCGGGCTATAGAGGCAGCTACCGGCATAGATCTAATCATTGATGATACTCCTGAGGCCGTTCTTTTGTCCGGTTTCAATCCAGTGCGTAGAGAAGTGGCCAGGATTGCCCTTGAGAGGCTGGTGGTTGATGGCAGAATTCACCCAGCCCGCATTGAAGAGGTGGTAAAAAAGGTAGAAAAAGAAATAGATAATACTATTCGGGAGACAGGAGAACAGGCTGCTTTTGATATTGGAGCTTATGGGATTCATGCTGAACTAATAAAGCTATTGGGCAAGCTTCGTTTCCGCACCAGCTATGCCCAGAATGTATTGCAGCATTCTATCGAGGTCGCTTTTCTTTGTGGGATAATGGCCTCTGAGTTGGGTGTCAATGTTAAGAAGGCAAAACGGGCCGGACTGCTTCATGACATCGGGAAGGCTGTGGACCATGAGGTAGAGGGACCGCACGCCATTATAGGCGCCGATCTGGCCAGGAAGTATGGTGAGTCCCAGGATATCGTACATGCCATTGCAGCACATCACGAAGATGTGAAACCGGATACAGTGATGGCGGTCCTTGTGCAGGCTGCGGATGCCCTTTCAGGAGCAAGGCCCGGGGCCAGGCGGGAAATGCTTGAGAGCTATGTGCGGCGCCTGGAAGATTTGGAGGGTATTGCCAAGTCATTTGCAGGTGTCAAGAAGTCCTATGCCATCCAGGCAGGCCGTGAAATACGCATAGTTGTTCTCAGTGACAAGGTGTCTGATGCAGAGACTTCGTTTCTGTGTCGGGAGGTGGCTAAAAAGATAGAGAGTGAATTGAGTTATCCCGGTCAAATCAAGGTGACGGTGATACGGGAGACAAGGGCCGTGGAATATGCGAAATAAATCATGAATTTAGGGTAATTTCTCAATAAGTCTGGGTACAGTCACTGGATTCCCGCCTTCGCGGGAATGACGGGCGCTCACACCCAATCGTCATTCCNNGCGGGAATCCATTAGATAGTCGCAAAATATGATTTGCCCGGACTTATTGAGAAGTTACAATTTAGGAATTGAAGATACTGTTTTGATTATAATTCCTCAATTTAATACGGGTTGCATAACATGGAGCAGGATCTGAAAAGGGCTATGGAGCTCATTCATAGGGGGGCTGTGGAGGTTCTCGATGAGAATGAGCTGGAGGGTAAACTGAAAAGAGCCATTAAGACCGGCATACCCTTAAGGATCAAGGCTGGTTTTGATCCAACCGCCCCTGATCTGCACCTGGGACATACAGTACTTATACAGAAGATGAAGCATTTCCAGGATCTTGGCCACCATGTGATGTTCCTCATAGGGGATTTTACCGGTTTGATAGGGGATCCATCCGGAAAGTCCGAGACAAGGCCTCCCCTCACTCCTCAGCAGGTGCAGGAGAATGCCGGGACATATAAAGAGCAGATCTTTAAGATTCTGGACCCGGAAAAGACTGAGGTTGTCTTTAACAGTGTGTGGATGCAGGAGATCAAGTCCATAGACATGATCCGTCTGTGTGCCAAGCATACTGTGGCCAGGATGCTGGAGAGGGATGATTTCAAAAAGCGTTTTCAGGCCCAAAAGCCCATAGGAATACATGAATTTATCTATCCCCTGATCCAGGGCTATGACTCTGTAGCTATAAAGGCGGACATTGAGCTTGGGGGCACTGATCAGACTTTTAACCTGTTGATTGGGCGACAAATACAAAAAGAGTACGGACAGGAACCCCAGGTTGTAATAACCATGCCGCTTCTTGAAGGGTTGGACGGGGTCCAGAAGATGAGCAAGTCCCTGGGCAATTATATAGGGATTACCGAATCGCCTCAAGATATGTTTGGAAAGCTTATGTCCGTTTCAGATGATCTGATGTTCAGGTACTTTGAATTGCTGAGCAGTCTTGATCTGAATGAGATAAAAGGGCTTAAGGACGGGATCGCCGACGGTCGTCTTCACCCTAAGGATGTGAAGACACGGCTTGCACAGGAGCTTGTGGAAAGATTTTATGGCGATCGGGCCGCAGGGGCTGCAAAAGCAGATTTTGAGGCCCAGTTCAGCAGGGGAGAGGTCCCTGATGACATCCCGGAGTTCAAGCTATCTCCAGACGAAAAGACAATCTATCTTCCCAGAGTTCTCAAGGAGGCTGGTCTTGTGGCAAGTACGTCTGAGGCCAGACGACTCATCAAGCAAGGTGCGGTCAGCATTGATGGCAACAAGGTGCAGTCTGAGGAAATCGAGGTCCAGGCGCCCCGGGCGGTCCTGAAGGTGGGTAAGAGAAGATTCTTGCGAATTATGCGCAGGTAGTTGCCTGGTTGTTATTGAAAAATTCGGCATCCTTCATTTTGTAGTTTGCAGTTTTCGAGGTTGGTTCTTTAGTCATCCATTTTGAATATCGAACCGCAGAACAAGGAACCGCAGAATATCGAAGTATTATTTCGACATTCGACATTTCTTGTTCGATATTCTGCGGTTCAAAAAATAAAAAGTGTAAACTACTTTTGGGATGATATGAAGGATGCCAAAAATTCAATTTGTTTTTTCATCGCCCGATTCCTGACTCCTTTTTCCCATTGCCTCATATGCTAAAAGGTGCATGTCTGGATTTTGCTTCTGCGGTGACTATTCAGTAAACCAAAACAAATTCCCTTTGATCTATTCTGTGATATATTATGTCAAAAAACCTGTTTTTTCCAGCAGGTCTGAATGCATAACAACTGATTTTACCTCCCTGCGGAATGCGCTGAACCTGTTATATTTTTCGGCCATGATCATCGTTTCGGCCAGTAGTATCATCGAACGATCTGTAGTATCAGATAATAGACTGAATTTAAATAATTTCTCGTGAACCTGCCAGAACACTGGGGCCGAAGTAGCCGAAACGATGATCATGGCCTATTTTTCATTATAGTATTCATGCAGTATTTGGCATCCTTCATATCAAGC
>DFBQ01000237.1 GCA_002367355.1 Deltaproteobacteria bacterium UBA3076
AACGGGACAGCGCAAATGCCTCTTACCAGGCCCTTATTGAAAAAAAAATCCATATAGGGTAGTTAATTGGGTCTGGGATTAACAAATTCTGTTTCAGTTATCTACCTGGTACGAATTAAGACCCACAAACCCGGACATTCTCCTTCAACAGGGACTTTTTTTAATAAATGGGAACTCCCGTTTATATCATGTCCGGGTCTACGTCCAGAAATTTTTACAAAGGAGAATCTTCTGATGAGACTAGATCCAACTAAAATGAAAGACTGGCAGATTTCCGAAGCTGCTGAAGAAAACATGAAAACAGTGTATCAGCTTGGTGAGGAACTGGCCCTTGAAAAGGAAGAGCTTCTTCCTTATGGCCACCATGTGGCAAAGATCGATTATGCCAAGGTGTTAGAACGTCTCAAGGACAAGCCGGATGGGAAATACATCGATGTGACCGCTATTACACCCACTCCACTGGGTGAGGGTAAAAGCACCTGTGCAGTAGGTCTTATGGAAGGGCTCGGGAAGAGGGGCAGGAACGTGATGGGCGCCATACGGCAGCCATCCGGAGGGCCAACCTTCAACATCAAGGGCAGCGCGGCAGGAGGGGGGCTTTCGCAGGTCATTCCGCTTTCGAGATTTTCTCTCGGGCTCACAGGTGATATCAACGCCATCATGAATGCCCATAATCTGGGCATGACTGCCTTGACTGCCCGCATGCAGCACGAGTCCAACTATACAGACGAACAGTTGGGCCGGAGGGGACTGAAGCGTCTTAATATCCACCCCAAGAGCGTGGAGTTCAAGTGGATAATGGATTTCTGCGCCCAGGCCCTGAGGAATATTACGCTTGGACTGGGGGGCCGGATGGACGGCCTTACCATGCAGAGCGGGTTCAACATAGCCGTCAGCTCGGAAATTATGGCGATACTTGCCATAGCAAATGACCTCAAGGATCTCAGAGAACGTATGGGCCGTATAGTGCTTGCCTATGATCGTACAGGGAAACCCGTTACGACGGAAGATCTCGAAGTGGCCGGCGCCATGACCGCCTGGATGGTAGAGGCCATCAATCCCAACCTTATGCAGACTGTTGAAGGTCAGCCCTGTCTGGTACATGCAGGACCGTTTGCAAATATTGCCATAGGCCAGTCTTCGGTCATTGCCGACAAGATAGGATTAAAGCTTACCGACTACCTGGTAACTGAGAGCGGCTTTGGCGCTGATATCGGCTTTGAGAAATTCTGGAACCTGAAGTGTCGCTTCAGCGGGCTCAAACCCAACTGCGCGGTGATAGTGGCCACCATCAGGGCACTAAAATGCCACGGCGGAGCGCCCATACCCCGCCCTGGCCGTCCGATGCCAGAGGAGTACAATGGTGAAAATGTAGAGTGGGTGAAGAAGGGATGCGCAAATCTGATCCATCATATTGAGACAGTAGAAAAGGCAGGCATCAACCCTGTGGTCTGTATTAATGCTTTTTACAATGATACCAAGAACGAGATCGCCGTAGTTCGCAGGATGAGCGAGCAGGCCGGTGCGCGGGCGGCCGTGTCCGAGCACTGGCTTAAGGGTGGAGACGGTGCGCTGGAATTCGCAGACGCAGTTATCGATGCCTGTGGAGAAAAGAACGAATTCCGCCTCCTCTACGATCTTGATATGCCCATTCGCGAGCGCATAGAGCTGATCACCAGGGAGGTATATGGCGGGGACGGCGTTACCTATACTCCGGAGGCCCTTGCCAAGGCCAAGGCCATGGAAAAAGATCCTGAGATCTCCAAGTTGGGGACCTGCATGGTAAAGACCCACCTCAGCCTTGCAGACGACCCGAACATCAAGGGCGTACCCAAGGGATGGAACCTGCTTATACGGGATATCCTGACATACAAGGGTGCGGGTTTCGTAGTCCCGGTCGCCGGCGCCATAAGCCTCATGCCCGGAACCGGCTCTGACCCGGCCTATCGCAGGATCGATGTAGATACGGAGACCGGAAAAGTCAGAGGTCTCTTCTAAACCAGGAATAAGGTTCCAGCTGGATGCCCTATGCGCCTTGCCCCCGGAAAGATTGCTCCGGGGGCTTTGGGCCATAAGCGCCGGTTTAAATACCCAACTTGGTTCATTGGCTCATGAATATCGAATATCAAACACCGAATGCTTCTTCGCCATTTCATAAAGCATCCGCGGACTGGCCTTGAATTGCAGATCTTTTTTCTTGACGTTCAGCAGATTGATGACAGCCGCCAGGCCGAAACCGGTACAGGCCCCTTCCTCGCCCTGATCAAGGACATCGGTCCCGCTGCGGTTATCGATTTCAGGCTGCAGTTGAATAAGGGCGGGCTCGTACATGCGGTCCCGAATGTCCGGCGTATCCTTCCGTGCGTTGAGAATACGTTTTTTTCCCGCAACCTTTGCTTTTGGAAATGATTTTCGTGCCATACTCCCCTCCTTTTTTGGTTTTAATACCAAGGTGACAACATTATGTGGCAATGCCTGTCTCTTGCTGCCCTGGAAAAGCAAAAAGGGCTGTCGCATCCGGGGGATGATCAGTGAGAATTTTTATTCCTTATATTTGTTCGTTTTCACCTCTTGGATCACTGCCGTATAGATGGCGTTTTCTGGCTATCAACGCATTCACGATAGCCATTTCGTTCGCGAACTCCGGTCCAAATTGACGTCTTAACGTATCTGTGTACTCTGTCGTCCTGTGCCTTCGGCGGCAAGAAGCGCCAAGCTTCGCTTGGCGCACTGACGACAAGGTCAGCCGCCGCTAACCAGGCGGAACTCTGAATTACGGAACAGCACCCAACGATATGCGGGGCACGACATTCCAAAATTAACGGACGCGGTTAGCGGTCGGCTGGAGCGACTGGTTCGGCATTGATTGCGCACAAAGTTCAAAAGCCTGAGCCTTTTGCTCCAAAGACTTAATCAAATCCTGGATGGCGTCGACTTCTTTTTCTTCGAAATAAACCTCCCCACATTGTTCGCACACCCAAGCGGGAACGCTGTCAAGCATCAGATGGCACCCTTTGCGGTCAATATGAAATGGGGTTGTCCCCTTTTTCATTTCCCCCTGGCAATGAATACATTTCATTTTTTTAACCTCACCTTGAAGTCTGGCGACCATTCTTTCTGGTCTGGCAAATATGCTGTGATTATTGTCAGATAATCGTCCCTGGGCGAGCATACAACATGTATCGCTCGACCACCAATCCCGACTTTGCCGAACATCAAACAACTATGCCCTCTGGGATCTTCGGGATAGTCCTCGATCACTTCACCCTGTTCAATCACAGTACGAACCTCTGCTGTCAATATCATCCGGTCCGGTCTTAACATCTGTCGTAAGGCATGCGGCAAAAAGAGCCTTTTCTTTGCAGCCGCCAAACGTACTAATGATTGTATGTCCGTCTTCTCATGCATATAAACAGATTTTTTTACAATGTTGCATGTTGCGCATCCATTCTAATTGAGATGTCGCAAAGCTCACAGGTTGACAGCCCGTCAGGGCTGGCAATCCTTGTGCAGCGACTGGTTCGAAGCTATTTTTCTCATACGTATATAGCAGAATTTCAACCTGTGCAACTGTGAAACCTCTGGTTGGACGAAGCCGCTACGCG
>DFBQ01000068.1 GCA_002367355.1 Deltaproteobacteria bacterium UBA3076
TTTGGTTTGCTATGAAGGATGCCTTAATTCTTCTGTTTTCTCTAAAATATCATTTAGTAGTTCAGATTTTTCCATTCAAAATTCGATGTTGGACGTTCGATGTTCATTTTTTTAGACGTTCATTAGTCCATTTCTTCCTCTACGGGTTCATGTTGGCTTAAAATGTAAAGGCCATGCACAGGAAAGGGGAGGGTATAGTTAGGGATTTCTTCAAAGCGGATGCAGCCGATATCATCATCTTCCGGGATTTCAGACAGAGGAATGAGCCCCATAGGAATAGGGAAGTCCAAGGGGCGTGAATTGATTGCGGACAGTCTGGAGACATACCGTTCCTTCATGCAGTCAATTATCATATCTCTTTCCTCAAGGGTGAATGATTCCAAAAGGACCTTGCGACTGCTCATAGGATCAACAGGTGCATTCCTGTCTATCGGGTCTCCCAGAAGTTTTGACCAGTCGTAGGATTTGGCTTCCTTCTCATCCCAATCCGGGCGGAAAAGATGTACCTCTACATCTTTATGTCCCTTGAGATTCTTTATGATTAAGGAGATCATATATCCCTTTTTTACCGGCAATTTATTCTGGGAGGTGATGATATTAAGTTTCATTTTTTCTCCTGTGATTTCTTACTATTCTTCTTCCTCTTCCTCTTCTTTTTGCATATAGAGTTTGGCCTCTTCAGCAAGTTTCCTCAGCCTGTCATTTACTTTTGCAAATACTGAATCTTCCGGGTAGCGTCCGTCAGGTCCAGGGATTCCGGCAGGTTGGCCGGTCAGTATCTCCATGCCTTCTTCCACCTTGGATATGGCCCAGATCTGGAACTTGCCCTGCTTTACGGCTTCTATCACTTCCGGTTTGAGCATCAGGTCTTTGACGTTGGCCTCCGGGATTATTGCTCCCTGCTCTCCGGTCAAGTTCCTCGCCTTGCAGATGTCAAAGAAACCCTCGATTTTTCTGGTGACACCCCCTACCGGTAGAATTTCTCCTTTCTGGCTGACAGCTCCGGTTACGGCAATTCCCTGGTCAATCGGCACATCAGAGAGCGCTGACAGCAGGGCGAACAGCTCTGCACCGGAAGCAGAGTCTCCCTCGACCATGCCGTAGCTCTGCTCAAAGCATATGGAAGCGGTGAGGCTTAATGGGCAGTCTGCCGCAAAGTGGGCCTTTAGATACCCGGCCAGTATCATCACGCCTTTGGTGTGAATGCTGCCGCTGAGATCAGCCTCCCTTTCCAGGTTTACAACACCTTCTTTGCCGAGAGCTATATTCACCGTGATTCTGGAGGGTCTGCCGAACATATAGTCACCAAGGTCATAGATGGACAGCCCATTTACCTGGCCAACGGCCTTGCCGGTTGTTGCCACCTTAATGATATCTTTTTTGAGCATTTCATGCAGATGGTCCTCATACAGATTACATCTATATGCCTTTTCATCCATTGCCTTCTGGATATGCTTACCCTCGATAAGTTTGCTGTTTTCAGATCCTGCCCAGAAATCCGCCTCTCGCAACAAGTCCGCAAGATCCGATATTTTTAGACTGAGCTTTTCCTGGGACCCTGCCAGCTCAGAGCTGAACTCTATTAGACTTGCAACTCCGCTCATGTGCATGTCCTTGAGATTTTCCCGTTCTATAAGGGCCTTGGTTGAGCGCATGAATTGCTCCAGCCTCTCTTCGTTCCTGTCAACACGGACGTCAAGATGGGCCTTGACTTTGAAAAGTTCTTTGAAGTCTTCGTCGTAGTTATAAAGGAGTTGATAGAGGAACGGATTTCCCATAAGTACTATCTTTATATGCAAAGGGATTGGTTCGGGTTTCAAAGCCTTGGTTGTGAATAATCCGAATTGTTCTCCAGGGTCTTCTATCTCAATTTTTCTATTTCTTAACGCCCTTTTCAGGGCTTCATATGAAAAAGGCCGTTTTAAGAGATCAAGGGCCTTTATGAGCAGATAACCGCCGTTTGCACGGTGCATTGCGCCTGACTTGATCATGGTAAAATCCGTAAAGAGGGCACCGAACTGGGCCTTTCGCTCAACGACACCAAACAGGTTTGGATAGCTCGGGTTGCTTTCTATAATAACAGGGGCCCCCTTGGTCTCTGAATTGTCAACCAGTATGTTTACTTCGTACCGGGTAAAGGACGGACCAGCTCCTGGAAATGGAAAGGGCAAAGCCTGAGTAGCCTCGCTTTTAGGGCGGAAGTCATCCATGTGCCGGACCACGTCGTCTCTTACATCAGCGAAGTAGTCCCGGAGTATTTTGATAGATTCATATTTTTTCTTCGGAGGTTCCAGTAAGGTGTCAACTGTCTGCCCGACAACCTCCTGATCCAGCTCTTTCAGCTTTCGGCGCACTGACTGTTCTGACTGTTGAATGCGCCTCATGGCATCTCCCATATCCTTGTGGAATGCTTCACTCCTGGCCTTGAGCTCTTTCCGCTCCTCTTCAGACATCTTTGACAGATCCTCAGGGGTGAGAGGGGTGCCGTCTTCCTTTGCCGGAACTACCATCATGACTGACTGATCTGACTGCAGTAGAAAGCCATTTTCGCGCACCTTGTTATCCAACTCCTGGAATACATTTTTCCGGTCTTTATTGAATGCCTTTATCACCTCTTCCTTCCGGGAAATATACGCCTCGGCTTCAAAGACTTTAGGTATTTGGAGCTTCAGTTCATCCAGCAAGTCTGCCATGTCCTTCTTGAATTCCCGGCCCTTGCCCTCCTGAAGCTCCACTCCGGAAGGTTTATCCGGATTACGGAAGTTGTGGACATAACACCAGTCAGAAGGCAGAGGGTGTGCGTCTTTGGCTACTTCCTCTACATAAGACCGGGCCAGTTCGGAAAGCCCTGTTTCATTGATCCCCGCAACATATATGTTGAAATCAGGATGTTCCATTCTCAGGCCAAAAGTGAGGGCCTGGATGGCTCTTTCCTGGGCCACTAAAGGCCTTTCCTCAGTCTTAAGCTGGCTCAGTTGTTGAAATCCCAGGCTTTGAGGATCTATGTTCAGACGGAGTTTTTCCGGATCCAGCGGTATGATGGTAGTCATTTTTACCTTCTCTTACGATCTAAGTGCTCATAGGCAAGATCTGTTGCAATCCTGCCTCTGGAGGTCCTGTGCATATAACCTCTCTGTATTAAAAAGGGCTCATAGACATCTTCCAGTGTGCCTTTTTCTTCTCCTACGGATGTGGCAAGGGTATCAAGCCCGACTGGCCCGCCTTTGAACTTGTCTATGATGGCAGCGAGAATTTCACGGTCCATACGGTCAAGACCCTGATGGTCAACTTCGAGCAAGCGCAGAGCCTTGTCTGCTATCTGACGGGATATGCTTCCGTCGGCCCTGACTTCTGCATAGTCCCGGACCC
This sequence comes from Deltaproteobacteria bacterium UBA3076, assembly GCA_002367355.1. GTDB lineage: Bacteria > Desulfobacterota > Dissulfuribacteria > Dissulfuribacterales > UBA3076 > UBA3076. Next base: position 3,370 of record DFBQ01000068.1, read on the forward strand.
TCCTTAATAGCCTGTTTGCTATTCTGGGGGTACCTCTTGACCTCCTTGCGATCTCAAGGGCGCCTTGTTGGTCAATTTTAATGACCATGAGCCTGGCAGACCGGTTAACAATTGTGCATAGCTCGTCATCCTGATAAAAGTCCACCCTCAGTACCACGCCGAAGCGATCCCTGAGGGGCGGTGAGAGTAGCCCTGCCCTGGTGGTTGCCCCAACCAGAGTAAAATGCGGAATTTCGATCTTGATGGTCCTTGCACTGGGGCCTTGTCCGATTATCAGATCCAACTGAAAGTCCTCCATTGCAGGGTAGAGTATTTCCTCCACCACAGGACTCAGCCGGTGAATTTCATCAATGAACAGCACGTCTCCCTGCTGTAAATTGGTCAGTATGGCGGCCAGATCTCCCGGCCTTTCTATCACAGGACCGGATGTGGATCTGAAGTTCACCCCAAGCTCCGTTGCAATTATGTGGGCAAGAGTGGTCTTGCCCAGGCCGGGCTGCCCGTGGATCAATACATGGTCAAGGGCCTCGCCTCTTTTTCTTGCTGCAGAGATAAAGACATCGAGGCTGGTCTTGACCTCCTGTTGACCGATGTATTCAGAAAGGGTCTTCGGCCTTATTCCGGGCTCGAAAGATTTGTCTTCCTGCAAGGGTTCAGGACTCAGATTCGTGTCACCCGTTCTGTTTGCGATGTTTTCTGCTGTCATGCCTGTTTTGTACGACTTTTTGCCAGACCCTGCAGGGCTTTTTTCACCAGATCTTCAAGGCTTGCACTTTCACCTGCAGATGCAAAAGCCCCGGCAAGGGCGGCCTTGGTCTCAGATGAACCATAACCGAGATGGGTGAGTGCCGAGAGTGCGTCATCCCACAGGTCTCCCTTACCCGGTTGCTCAATATGCGGGGATGATTCCATGTCCCACTGTCTCTTCGTTAGTATGGCCTTGGCCTTTTCCTTTAGATCAATACACAGTCTTGCCGCGGTCTTTTCGCCTATACCTTGGATGGCCCTGAGTCTTTTGTTCTCTTCTCTGGCCAGTATCTGTAAGAGCTCTTCAGCAGAGAGCATTGACAGGATGTTCAGTGCCAGTCTGGGGCCTACTCCTGAAACTTCCAGCAACAGCCTGAACATGTCTCTGGCTTCAATTGTTTCAAATCCATAGAGTGAAAGCGTGTCGTCCTTCCACACAAGGTGGGTAAAGACTGTCAGTTCATTACCGGATGGAGGCAATTTGGCCAGGGATGAAGAGGGTATCTGAATTTCATAGCCGACCCCATTCACATCAACTATAACACCCCGGTCCCATTGACCCTGTTTCTCGCCCCTGATATAGCCGATCATCAGCCTTTCCTTTTCACTGAACCGGGTATTGGCCGGCTGCCCGAAGAGTGGGCATGGCATATAGCCACAGCCAGGGCATCCGCAGCATCCTGGGCGGGTTTTTTGGACAGGTTGAGAAGTACCCTGACCATGTGTTGCACCTGGGTCTTTTCTGCCCTGCCGTAGCCAACCACTGCCTGTTTAACCGTCATGGGCGAGTACTCGAATACAGAGAGACCTCCATGGACTGCCGCCAGAATTACCGCCCCCCTGGCATGACCAAGTAGCAAAGCAGCCCTTGCGTTGACTGAATGAAAGACGCCTTCGACTGCTGAGACTGTTGGATTGTGCCGACCTATTATTTCCTTTAGACCTGAATAGAGTCTTTCGAGCCGCTCTGCAAAGGTGAGTTCCGCGCGCGGACGGATGATACCTGCATTGACGAAATGGAGCCTGTTATCCTCCCATGACACAATTCCATAACCGGTAGCCCGTGATCCGGGGTCGATACCCAGGATGATCTCCCTTGGCATCCCTATCCGACCTTTTCAAGGATTTCATCAGGAATATCAAAGTTGGCGTAAACGTTCTGGACATCGCTGTTTTCTTCCAGGCCCTCCATAAGTATCAGGAGTTGGCTTGCCTGTTTTTCGTCCTCAATACTGACCGTGTTGCCGGGTAACATAGTGATTTCGGCGGACAGTACAGGGATGTTATTGGATTCCAGGGCGGACTTTACGTCTTCAAAGGATTCAGGGGCGGTGTATACCTCCCATTCGGATTCCTGCTCTTGTATATCTTCGGCATTTGCTTCAAGGGCTATAGTCATAAGGGTTTCTTCATCGGCCTTGTCCTTCTCAACCAGTATGAGTCCTTTTTTCTCGAATATCCAGGCCACGCTTCCCGGCTCTCCAAGGTTGCCGCCCCTCTTAGCAAAGAGATGCCGCACATCCGCTACTGTGCGCTGGCGGTTGTCTGAAATAGTTTCAACCAGTATTGCCACTCCTCCCGGACCGTAACCCTCATATGTGACTTCCTCGTAATTTACCCCCTCAAGTTCGCCGGTACCCTTCTTAATTGCCCGCTCTATATTGTCCTTGGGCATATTCTCGGCCTTTGCAGCCGCTATTGCAGTCCTCAGTCTTGGGTTGGCTGCAATGTCTCCACCACCTATACGGGCGGCTACAGTTACTTCCTTTATGATCTTGGAGAAAGCTTTACCACGTTTGGCGTCCAGTGCCGCCTTTTTATGTTTTATTGTGCTCCACTTTGAATGACCGGACATAAGGCCTCCATTTTAAGATTTTTTCAAGATACCATAAACCCAAGATTTTTCTAAATGGCAAGGCACTGAGGTTATATCCTTTTTTAAATTCAAAATTTAGAATTTAGAATTCAAAATTGTGCCTGAACGGCAAGGCCGTTCAGGCACTAAATACGTTCGAAAAAACGGCTTAGGTCTTTATTGAGAAAGTGCTCTATCTTTCCAAGGTAGCGGCCATGTGTAATCAATATCTGCCTCCTGGCCTGGTCCTCTATGAGTTTATGTATCCGGTGTTTCACCCTGTTCCAGAGATCCTTTTTGTAGGCGGTATCAAGGGGGATCAAGTTATCAAGGTCTTTTAGAGTATTTTTTGTGAATTTGGGGAAAAGTATCCGTTGAACATACAGAGAAGCTAATGCCACGACCAACAGGGCCCAAACAATCGGCCAAAGGAAATGTTCAAAACTCATATTTCCGGCCAGCAGGGCCCCTGCAAGCGGGATGTTCGGATAGCCGGTTAAGAGCTTCATAACCAGATCTCCAAAGAAGAAGGCCAGTATGGCGGCCATACCCCATGTCCGGAGGACCCCTTTGAATTTATGAATAAATCGTTTCTGGAAAGCGGCCATGGCTTCTATTTCCAGGCCAAGTTCCCTTACGACTCGATCCACTTCCTGGAGTATGTGGTTTAGTCTCATCTTTGGCGCTGAACTCATGGTCTGTTTGAGTTCTTCCCGTTCATTCATCCATGTTTCAAAGCCAGTGGGAGGCACTTTGCCCTCCTGAGGCGCAAAGGTAAGATATATTCTTGGCATATCCTTTCTGCCTGTCATCTGTGAAAGGTTCCAGCACAGGGTCCCGTAAGACCTCAAAAGGTCGGACACGCTTTCGCATTCGTCAATTCGATTCAGTACGTAAATGACCCTGTCTTCTCCGGTGGAGCCAGGGAGAGTACTCCGGATGGCCTGATAAGTTTCCTTTATTGTTCCTGCCTTATGGGGATCGAACATCAGGATGATGAGGTCTGCCAGCTTTGCCAGTTCTCCCACTACACCAAGGTAATCATAGCCCCTATCTTTTTCTGTGACCGAATCCAGCATTCCCGGGGTATCTATGATGGCAAAATCTTGGAGTATGGGAGTATTTGTCACCCTTTTTAAACGCATATGGGATAGAAGGCTTTCACCAAAGTGCCTCAGAGGAGCAAAAGGGAGACGCTCATCATTTACTACTGTGCCGCCGGGTACTTCTCCCTCCGGTTCGTTGGGCTCTGGTGCGGCCAGGATGGTAAAGCTGTCATCAGTAGGTGCCTGACCCGTGCGCTGGATCTGGCTTCCCAGGATTTCGTTGATAAAGGTCGATTTCCCAGATGAGTAGTTGCCGATTATAAGGACCACCGGCTTCCATTTAAGGGGAGTAAGCAGGTCCTTAATGTCCAGGCCGTAACGCTCAAAAAGTGGCCCCATCTTGTTCCGCAGTAGTTGTTCAAGCTCTTTTGTCAGGGTCTCAGCGGCCTTTCCTGTTTCCATACAGAACTCCTCACAGGCACTTGCATTCCTGATACAAGGGCAATTCTATAGTTATAACCGTACACATTCCTTGGCATGGAGTGAATAATTACCTATATCAAGTTGGCTGAACTATAGGACCTTATCGTAGCAAATAAACAGCATATCACCAATAGTATCCCCGAAAAGTATTCAGGTCTGTCCAAAATGTAGTTCATCAATTGGTCTGAGGCTACAGATTTTAAGATAAATATTTTTGGTTCTTCGCTGTTTAGTGTGGGTAATGGGTCAATTATACGCCAGGGCAGCCAGCATCTATTTTACCTGTCGCAGAAAAGGAATCACTGTCCGGAGTACAATCGACTGTCTCATTGCCCAGATAGCCTTGGAACACGACCTATTCCTCATTCACAATGACAGCGATTTCGACGCCATGGCGCCTGTAATCGGTCTGCGCCTCATAATTATATAGACGCTTGCTAAATCCGAAAGTTCGTTTCCTGAGAGATATTTCCTGGTCTGCTGATCGATTTGATAAGCGGGCGCGGAGCACCCGCTTATCCGTAGCCCTGTTTGAGCAGATCACCGAAAATACACCTTCCTCTCCTCAGACAGCTAAAACGCCAGATCG
>DFBQ01000080.1:0-20481 GCA_002367355.1 Deltaproteobacteria bacterium UBA3076
TTGTTTCCAAGGTCGTAGCAAGTTTTTCCCAGCCCCTCATGCCAGCCATTTTCTCGGCGGCTACGCCGCCGAGAATCGCGGCGCTGACTTCGTCCACAGCACCTTGTTCTGTCGCCTTGCGCCAGAACAAGGCACTGGACCCGACTGCGCTTCTCGGAGCCTCATGGTGCAAGCACCCTGAGGCTCCTGCGATGCTCGCGGGTCAGCGCCGCGATTCGGCTCCTCAGATAGCAACGCAATACACAATTCTCATAATTGCCGACAAAATATCCTTAACGAATATCATGGAATACTCTCTGTCATGAGAGAAGCGTATCACACATTTCATACGAAGGAGGAGAATAGATTATGATACAACAGACGCACAGTATTCATCTCGGAAGTCATGTGCTGGATCTGGTCAAATTGCCTGAGGCTGCCCAACAAGAACTGGTGACATTTTACGAATTTTTAGTGTTTAAGTATCAGGGACAGGCTGACACGGCTCGACCCAATAAACAACGCATATTGTCACAGATCTTCCGTGAAGCGGAAGGCACTTTACCTGAACAGTATACCTTTGATCGCGAGGCACTTCATGAGCGATAGGATCTTTGTCGATAACAATATTCTGGTCTATTCCATTTCAAACGACCAAACGAAACGGACGATTGCGGACACGCTGCTGCTCAAGCATGCTGTTGTCGTGAGTCCCCAAGTTATTAGCGAATTCGTGGCAGTCACCCTTCGAAAAAAATCCTTCCATCCCAACAGGTTATTGCGTATGCTACGCCGTTTATGCAGGTATTTGAAGTGACTGCCATCACACAGCACACGATTACATCAACCCTTGATGTGATGATTCGCTACCAGTTTTCTTATTGGGATAGCCTCATTGTAGCTGCAGCGTTGGAAAGTATCTGCCCGTGGCCCCGTGGCTCTATACCGAGGATTTACAGGATGATCAAAAGATTGAGAATTCCCTCACCATTTACAATCCGTTTCTGCGTCCATAATTCGCCATGTTCCCATGCACTACGGCAGCGTTGTTAAGGGAAGGAAAGAACAAAAATTTTTCCCTGTATGGAAGGATATTTGAAGAGAGCCAGGAGAATGGATGCCCGCTTCACCTTGTATTGTAAGAAAAAGGGGACAGATTTAATTTCTCTTCCTCAACATAATCAAGCGGCAAAAAGCGCCGATCGGGATAGGGACGCCCCTCACAGAGCGCCCCTCCCACACCACACAGCGTACGGGTCCGTACTACGCGGTTCGGCTGATCAGGCAGAATCAGACCCAGGGGAACAAAGACCTAAGTGATCATCACTCGGCTCCCTTATCGTCTGTTTCTGATACAGCGACACAATCATCAACATAACGCGCAGGGCATGCTACACGCTTACCGCGCGTCTCATGTTGTTCCGCTCAAGGATTGACTCCATGAGCCGGATCTGACCTGTCGGGCTTTCAGATAAATACGACGCAATGAACTCTTCAGCGCACTGCTGCAATGGGTTCATTAGAAGTACCTCCTACTAACCACTCTCATTTACCCCTGCCATTCGGCAGGTGGCACCGTTCGGGCCTTCACCGGGGTGAGTCTTCCGCACTTTTCTATTCGTGCGGCTCGTTTCCACCGGCTTAATATGCCCTCTGCTGACTCCCGCTACACGATAGGCGCCCCTTACGGTTTGCTCACTCGGTGGTTCGGCTGCCGTCGCATCCCTCAATTATTGTGATCAGTCTCACATTGCATCATAGTCATCATAAATGTCCATTTCGGGGCTATTCCAATCCTCTGCAAAGGTGGACAGTCTGCCACGCAAGTCTGCTGCCTGTGCTTCGTCAATGCCACGCTTCCTTAAATCAATAGACCGCGACCTCAGGAATGTGACAATAACGCGAGTATCGTCGTCTATATTCGAAGGAATTTCTGCCAACTCTACCTTTCCTTTGCGATATGTACCTTCGATACTATTGAGCACGAATCAATCTCCTTTTATCACAGATTACCAAAACTCCAGGTTAACGTGATGCAGAATTCAAGTATTATTTTATACAATTAGTTCCGAAATAGTCAACATCCACTTCCAGAGGCAGTGGCTTGAAAGGCGTACTTTTTAGTCGGTCGTATCTCCCTTGCAAAGACAGGAAAACTGTAACTTGGATGGTTTTCGTTCAAGCACTATAGTCCTTCGCAGATGGAATCGTTTTCCCTGAGAGTTAAAGGAGTGGCAATGCTCTGTCCGTCAATAGTGAGAGATATTGGTATCTGCTCAGCAGTATGTCCGGCGTCTTTCATTTTAATGGATCACTTTCTTTAGGCACTTTTAATGCCAGAAATTCCTCCTCGCTCAGGGTAGGTATTCCAAGTTCTACCGCCTTTTGTAGTTTGGACCCGGAACCTTTTCCCACAACCACATAATCTGTCTTGCGCCCGACTGTAGAAGCGATTTGGCCACCCAGATCACGGACAATGTTCTTGGCTTGTTCCCGGGTGAGGGAAGAGAGTCCACCGGTAAAAACAAAGGCCTTGTCTTTTAGAGGTAAGGACTTTTCCCTGTGAAGATCCGTAAAACTGGTCCCGGCATCAAGCAGACGCCTCACGAGTTCGATGTTGTGGTCATCGCCAAACCATGATCTGATGCTGGAGGCTGCTTCCGGACCTATTCCTTCTATGGCCTTGAGTTCTTCCTCACCGGCATTCATAAGTGCTTTCATTGATCCAAAATGGTCTGCAAGGAGCTGCGCGGTTACATCCCCAACGTGTCTGAGCCCCAAGGCATAGAAAAATCGTGCAAGGGTTGTTTTTTTGCTCGAATCTATTGCAGATAGGAGATTTCTTGCGGATTTTTCAGCAAAACGATCAAGTGACAGGAGATCACTCAGCTTGATGGAGTGAAGGTCTGCAATACTCCGGACCAGTCCAGCGCTGATAAGTTGTTCCGCCACCTTTGGACCAAGTCCGTCTATGTCCATGGCCCCTTTGGCTGCAAAGTGGGTGAGTTGCTTCACAAGCCTGGGGAAACATCCGGGATTCGGGCACCGCCACGCAGCCTCTCCTGGTTTGCGGCGCAACCTGGAACTGCAGACCGGGCAGGTCTGCGGCATCACAAATACCTGTTCCTCTCCAGTCCTTCTCTCCGGCAGTGGTCTGACCACTTCAGGAATGACGTCACCTGCTCTCCGGACAATAATCCAGTCGCCTATTCTGACATCCTTGCGGCGGATCTCGTCTTCGTTGTGGAGAGTTGCGCGACTTACCACCACTCCCCCCACCTTTACAGGTTCCATAAGGGCCACAGGGGTGACAGCACCGGTACGTCCCACGCTGAGTTGAATTTCGATAATTCTGGTTATGGCCTGGGCTGCCTCAAATTTATAAGCCAAGGCCCAACGTGGACTCTTGGCCTTTGCCCCAAGGCGTTTCTGGAGTTCAATGTCATTGACCTTGATGACTATTCCGTCGATTTCATAATCAAGCTCTTCCCTCTTTCTGTTTATGCGCTGGTGATATCGTATTGCTCCATGGATGCCTTTTAGCTTTCCCACCATGGGATTGACCCTTAGCCCCCATTTCCTGAGAGACGAAAGCGCCTCCCATTGTGTCCCAAAGCTGTAACCTTCCACTACTCCGATCCCGTAACAAAAAATATTCAAGGGGCGGCCGGCGGTAATGTTCGGGTCCAGTTGGCGAAGAGAACCAGCTGCGGCATTTCTGGGATTGGCAAAAGGAGGATCACCTTCTTCCATGCGTCTCTTATTAAGACGTTCAAATGCGTTTTTATTGATAAAGACCTCGCCCCGTATCTCAAGGCGGCTGGGAGGGGGAAGGTATCTGCTGATGAGCCTGAGAGGTATGGATCGAATGGTCCGCAGGTTGGTAGTTACGTCTTCTCCTGTATAGCCGTCTCCGCGGGTTGATCCAAGAACAAACCTGCCCTTTTCGTAAACCAGCTCTACTGCAAGGCCGTCCATCTTAGGTTCAACCGTGTATTCAAGCTCTTCATCGATCCGGAGGAATCTCTTCCCCCGTTGGTCAAATTCCAGCACCTCTTCCTGGCTGAAGGCATCATCCAGACTCAGCATAGGGACACTGTGGGGTACACCGGCAAATTTTTCTGAAGGTGGCGCACCGATTCGCTGTGTAGGCGAATCAGGAGTTACTGTCTCGGGATATTCGCCTTCGATCTCCTTGAGCTCGCGTATCAGGGCATCATAATCGGCGTCGCTGATTATGGGCTGGTCAAGGACATAATAGAGGTAATTATGGTGGTTGATCTCTTCCCTGAGTTGTTCTACGCGCTTTAGTATTTCAGAAGGGAGGCTCATTTTGGATTTGGTAATTTGGTGATTGGCTGCTGTTTTTTAAACATAGAAATTATAAATGGGGACATGAAATGGGTCAAGGAGTAAAGTCTACCAACTTGATCCCGATATACCCAACGAATAGTATTCTGTCCACTGTCCCGCCGTGAATGAGCCGCTGGCCATGAAGTGCCAGAAAAGATGAAAAAGTAAAAGAATGAGACAACTACGTATCATTAGAGCACACTATAAGGATTGGTTCAGATAGGGGTTTCAGCAGGACGTTTGATCTCCTCCAATATCAGCTCGATAATTCTGGGTAGCTTGGCCTGTACCTCGAGTGAGAGCTCCATGCCCATATCCAGAGATTTTGGCTCAACCCCGATGATCGTAGTCTCAGGGGGCTGGCCGATAAGTTCCGAAAGATGGACAACTTCCAGAATAGAGATTTGATGAATCGAGGTCTTATATGCATTGAGATATTCAGGCGCATCCCTGATGTCAAACCGGTAGATCGAGCCAGGGGAGGCACCCCCTTTTACCGCATCCACCACAATAAGCCGGTCTGCTTCTGTTACCACATTCATGAGCCTGAAACCATCGGTTCCCCCTTCAACCACTTCTACCCCTGGCGGCAGATCCATCTCCATGAGCCTTTTGGTCACATGGACACCGATGCCTTCGTCTGAGAGCAGCAAGTTGCCCACACCTAACACAACAGTGTGCTTTGGGAAGATATTGCCATTCTCCTCAACTTGTTTAGAGATATCAGGCTGGGTTGGCCTAGTCATTCCACAGGAAACTTCTTGATCTTGTTGGACGTGGGATCGATCAGGTGGATGGCACAGGCAAGGCAGGGATCAAAAGAACGGATGATGCGTACCACATTGATCGGGTTATCCGGATCTGGTACTGGCGCCCCTAACAGGGATTCCTCTATCGGGCCCCTGGCCTTTTTCTCGCACCTGGGCGATAAATTCCAGGTGGAAGGTGCGATGACCTGGTATTTTTCAATCTTCCTATTCCTGATCTTTACCCAGTGACCTAAAACACCACGCGGCGCCTCATAGAATCCGGTACCCATGCCAGTATCCGGCGGCTCCCAGTGTATCGTATCATGGATCTTGAATCCGGGCTTGGCCATCTCGGAAAGGAGATCGTCCAGCCACTTATAGCAGGCATCCAAGACCAGCTTAGTCTCAATGGCCCTGGCTGCATGGCGCGCAATCGCACCGGGTTTTACGCCCTTTGCGAGCAATCCCAGCACATCCGGATTTCTGGCTACCAGCATCCGTGCCAGTGGTCCAACCTCCATTGGTTTACCAAGATATCGGGGCGCCTTGATAAAGGAATAGGCGTCCTTTTTATCCAGATCAAACACCTGCTCACCATCATATGGATGCTGAGATATGCTCTCCCTGTACCACCCATACTTGACCGGTTCAGTGATCTTATCAGGATTAAACCGATTGATCTTGATGTTTTTCAGGTTCAAGCCCATGATAACGCCTGGTGGGAAGACCAGCTCTTTACCGGTTCTATCCAGCTCCAATGCCCCATAAGCGAGATAGTTGTGGTGACCGCCGCCCAGACCTTTCTTGGCCAGGGGAAAGAGAGGACCTGTCCCGAAGGCGAGCACATCTGGAATATAGACCTCATTGACAAACTTGGCCTGCTCGTCCAGCATGGTCCGGAATTTGGCCACCTGGTTCACGTCAGGCAACTGGGTAAAACCACCCACTACGATACTCTGATAATGCGGCTGCCTGCCTCCGAAGATGGCACCCATATTCCGGGCCTTGGCCTGCATTGTCAGGGCATCTATGTAGTGCTTAACTGCCGAAATCACCGTGTCCGGGTCAGTTACAGAGATTTCATCTGGTTTATACCGTGGTGTGAGGGGGAAGGTATCCTTTGCCCTGAGCATGCCGGCGATCTTGTCTTTCACGGCATTCAGGGCCTTGTCTTTACCCCTGTATGCGGCAACAGCCATGATATCGATATAGTCAAGGACGCTGAGATGATAAAAATGGAGAATGTGGTCATAGATAAATTGTGCAGCCATGGCAAGATTCCTCAAAAGCGTGCCGCCCCATGGTACCTCGGCCCCAAATGCCTCATCCAGCGCCCGTGCACTCGCTATTTGATGCACACTGTAACACACACCGCATATGCGGCTTGTCACAAAAGGCGCATCTCTGGGGTCTTTGCCCAGAAGAAGGGCCTCAAAACCTCGTGCCATGGTGCCACTGCTCCAGGCATCTTTTACCTTGGCGTTTTCCAACTCAACAGTTATTTTGAGGTGACCTTCAATCCTTGTTACCGGATCAATAACGATTTTTTTTCCTATTTCTGACCACCACCTTTCATATCTTGTTTTTTAAGAGGGAAAACTGAACTGGCATGCTTTCGGGACCTATTGTTTCGTGAACGTCCACTCTCAGCCGTGTAGAGAGGAGTCATCCCTGCATAAAAGTCAGGTTCGGCACACCCCATGCAACCGGCCCCGCAGTCAATGCAGAAATTCAGCCCATCGTTCCATCTGCGGACAGGGCAGTCAGCATAGGTCTCAGGCCCCTTACAGCCCTTCATATAGAGGCACCAATTCTTTTGAGTCGGATCATTCCAGTCCGTTAGGAACATCTCATTGTCAAAATAGGATCGCCGCCTGCAGTTGTCGTGGATAAGTTCACGAAAATACATCTTGGGACGGCCGATCTCATCTACAGGCGGTGCTGTGCCTGTGGTCAGAAGGTACAGGATGATACCTACCAGGTGATCGCAATGTACCGGGCAGGTGGAAAGATTTATAATGGGTTTGTGTTTGATGATCCTGTTAATCCCGACAGCACCGGTTGGGCCGGCTGCCGGGATGCCACCATATGCAGCACAGGCACCAACAGCGATAATTGCATCTGCCCTGGCCCCTGCCTCTTCTACCATTTCCCTGAAGGGGCGCCGCCCTATCATGCAGAACCGGTCATCGGCAGTGGGAATCGAGCCTTCTACGCACAACACGTATCCGCCTGCTTTGACGATTTTGTGATAGGCTGACTCTGCTTCATACCCTGAAGCCGCCATGATAGTTTCATGGTATCGCACCGACAACGTGTCAAGAATCAAGGAGGCAATGGGTGGGTTGAGTGCCCCGGCAAATGAGATGGTACATCCTGCACAGTCCTGGCCTTCAAGCCAGAGGACCGGGGTTTTTGCGCGAGTGGCAACTAAGGCCTCTGAAACCTTGGTTGCCAGCTCGAATTCTGAAAGGCCCAAAACAGCCGCTGTAGCTGCACAGTACTTCATAAAATCCCTGCGCGATATGTTTTCAAGAGGCGTTGTCATGTTGAACCTCCTTTCACCAGCAGCACGTTAAACGTTCACTCCCCTGCTACCACCTCAAAGTTGATGTGCATCCGGGCGACATTGACAGCCTTAACCCTGACCCTCACCATTTGTCCTAGATGAAAGATCCTGTGGGTCCTTCGCCCAACAAGGCGCTGTCTGTCCTGATCGAGCACATAATAATCATCCACTATGTCTACCAGGCGGACAGCTCCGGATATGAACATGTCCTTGAGTTCAACAAAAAAACCAAAGGAGATCACGCCGGATATTATACCTTCAAATACTTCACCGATCTTGTCTGCCATGAAGCGGACCTTGAGCCTGTCAAACATCTCTCTTTCAGCTTCCATGGCCCCTCTCTCCCGAACCGAGCAATGCTGTCCCAGGGTTTCAAGCTGCTCTCCAGTGTAAACAGGGCGTTTCCTTGTCAGTTTCATGTTGGCTTTCAGAATCCTGTGGACGATCAGGTCAGGGTAACGGCGAATCGGCGATGTGAAGTGCAAATAAGTGGGGGAAGCCAGGCCAAAGTGTCCGATATTTTGGGATGAATATACTGCCTGTTTCATGGTCCTGAGTAGTACCGTGTTTATTATATACTCATGGGGCTTGCCTGATGCCTCTTTGAGCACTTTCTGACACCATTTCGGACTTATTTCCTCAGGCGCCTTGATATTCATTCCCAGAATCCGAGCAAAGCCTACAAACTCGTTTACCTTATCCCGTGCAGGTGACTCATGAACACGATACATTGCAGGTATGTCTTTTTTAGTCAAAAAGAGAGCAACGGCCTCGTTTGCAGCTATCATGAATTCTTCGATAATACGATGGGCTATGCTTCTTTCCCGCCGGACGATCTCTTCCAGATTCCCCCTGATCCCCAGGATCATTTCAGGCTCCGGAAGATCAAAGTCAATACTCCCTCTCTGGCGGCGTCTTTCGGAAAGGGCCTCTGCCAGCTCTGCCATCCATTTTAAGTGCTCAATATGTTTCCTGTTTTTGGCTATCAGGTCCTTGTCTTTGTTGACCAGTATGCAGCGCACTTCTTTATAGGTGAACCTGCAATGGCTCCTGATTACGGCCTTGAAAAAATTGGCACGCCTGACATTTGCCTCTCTGTCAAAACAAATATTAACCGCAATTGCCAGGCGGTCTTCCTCGGGAATCAGACTGCACAGGTGGTTGGACAGCGTCTCTGGGAGCATGGGTACTACGGCATTGGGAAAATATACACTTGTGCCTCGCTCAATGCCTGTCTGGTCAACAGGGCTATTATCCGGCACATAGTGACTTACATCGGCAATGGCCACAGTGAGAACAAAGCCTGTGCGGGTCTTCTTGACAAATACGGCGTCATCAAAGTCCCTTGCCTGCTCCCCATCTATTGTTACCAGCGGTAGATCCCGGAGATCCTTGCGGCCCTGGATGTCGTCCGGGACAACAGCCCGGGGTAATGCCTCGGCCTGAGCCATGGCATCAGGTGGAAAGATGTGCGGAAGACCGTGCTTATGTATGACTATCTTGGTCTGCACACCCATGTCGTCAGGATTCCCAAGGACTTCCACAACCCGTCCTTCAGGGTTCCTTCCCTCTGAAGGAAAGTTTTCAATTTTCGCCAATACAACCTGGCCGTTCCTGGCCTTTGCTGTATATTTATTGGGAACCATGATTTCATAGAGCAACTTGTTATCTTCAGGGAGTACGGTTGATACGCTTCTGCCTTTCTGAAATGTCCCCACTACACGATCCACACCCCGTTCAAGCACTCTTAGTATGGAACCTTCAATGCCCTTTCCACTGGTTTTTTCCACCCTTGCCACCACATGATCACCATGGACAGCACCCTTGAGAGCGCGCGCAGGGATGAATACGTCATCGCCTTTCCCTGCCTCCGGTTGTACAAAACCAAAACCATCCGGATGGACTGACAATCTTCCGGTAACCAGTTTCATAAGGTCGGAGATGCCGTACCTGTCGCCTTTGAGCAGGACTAATTTGCCTTCACGAACAAGGCCGGTCACTATGGCCCTTGCCTTATTTCTTTCCTCTGGCCTCAGGTGGGATAAATGTATTATCTCCCGGAGATAAAGGGGCCGCCCCACATTGCGCATTACCGTCAGAATACGTTCGGGGGAAAGAGGGGGAAGCTTCTCGGATTTCCGGCTGGATTTTGCTTTGAGTTTTCTTGACATGTAAAGACTATACGTTGAGGGCTTGAAGGGGTCAAGAAATGACAATAATGATCATAGAGGATATCTTCCTATTGCAATTTGCTGTAACTCGTTCGCGTTTAACCAATAGCATGGGGCATTTCGCCGTCGCATGAAGATTTTTTTATGTACATTGATTGCCTTATGGACTTGTTACAGTATTACTCTGTTACGTTTGAACATGGCTGAAAACACATTACCGTTCGCGAATTCCAATGATTTATTCCTTTACGTGTCCTAAGGGAAATCGTGACGCGTGGTATAATGGGTAATGGTGTAGCCGGTTGTAATGATTGATCTGCAGATTCTTGGCACTCAATACAGCTCTATACAAAGGGTTGAACTTTTCTGTAAAGACATTTAAGCTTTTTGCCTGAGTTACCCAACCCAATTTTACCTCTACCGGCAGGACCTCACCACTTTTTTCTACTAGAAATTCGGCGTCTTTCATTTTGTGGTTTACACTTTTCGAGGTTGGTTCTTTAGTCATCTATTTTGAATATCGAACCGCAGAATGATGTCGTTGGGATTTCATTGCCCCGCTCAGGGGATTGAGACTGCTTGCCCTTCCGCCATTTTTTTTCATTGACCAAAGGGAGGATGTATTTTTTTTCCAAATTCAAAAAAAGTAATTTTGATCTTCTTTTTCATTTAGTTTGAATTTAGTTTGGCTCTTTTTTTTATTCTTATGCTATATTGTGACAAAAATTCATGATTTTATAATTGCGGAGCTTAATGTCGATTTGAGCGTAAGTTGCCCTGTCCACCGCCAGAATGAAAAGTTTCGACTTCCTTCAGCATGGTGAAACTGTAAAAGAAATGAAGGTAGAGTGGCTTTAACCTCTGCGGTCGTAGGGTTTGCCAACCTGCTCATAATTGGCGTGGGTTCCTTACATTGGAGGTAGCATTAGCGGGTAAAATTACACGTTTTCGCTTTCAACACCTTAAAATTAATAGAAAAATTCAAAATTAGCCTCTGCTGATAACGTAAGGGTATGCTTTAACGTCAGAGTTGACCATATTTATTCCGGCCATTTCTGACCATTTTCACATTCGCGTCAATACGGGGTAAAGACATGGATAAGAACATAACTGAAAAACAGGTTATTTCCAAGATTGGGAAACTATTGGTCAAAGAACGCCTTGTAAAGAAAAAGGATGTTGAAAAGGCCCTTAAAATCCAAAAAGAAGAAATTGAAGAAGCAAGTCATCCCCTAGGTACACTGCTTGTCAAAAAAGGGCTGATTTCAGAAGATCAACTCCAATACCTTCTGGATCATCCCTGTCTGCGAAAACATATCGGGAAATTGGCGATTCAAATGGGATTAGTTGATAAGAAACAGATGGAGGAATGTTTCAAGAACAAGAAACCGAATGAGCTGATTGGCGATGCCCTGATAAAAGAAGGACTTGCCACGGCTAATGATGTGAAAGGTTTGCTGATTCAACAAGCTGGCGGAACGAAACTGGGTCAGCTTGCGCTAAAATCCGGTATGATACGTGAAGAAGATTTGGATAACATTCTAAATCTCAAGACATATCAAAGAACCCTTGGCGAAATACTATGTGATTTGAATATCATTACACCTATAGATCTCAATCGTATTCTCCAGAAGTACAATAAGCATCAAAGGCTTGGAAATGTTTTGGTAAAACAGCAAATCATTAATGAGCGACAGCTTAAAGAGGCCCTTTATGAGCAGAAACATAGGGTTGGGTACTTGGGCAACATATTGATAAAAAAGAATTTTGTTACTCCTGAGCAGCTTTATGCCGCTTTATCCAGGCAGTATAATATTGAGTTTAGAAAACTAGACGGGTTTGATTTAAGCCAAAGCCAGATAAACACGCTTTCAGCTTTTATTAGTCAACATTATGCAGCAAAAAATCGAATTCTGCCGCTATCCTGTGAAAAAAACCGGCTTACACTGGCAGTATCAGATGTAGACAGTCTCCAGATTGTCCATGACCTAAGTTTCATGTATTCCCAATTCAGGATTGATTGTGTTTTGATAACTGATGAAAAATTCAAAGCAATTTTCGAGACTCTTTACGGCGAGAGGTTAATGGATACCGAAACGGTGGATGAGATAAAGCATGTCGAGGATGTCGAGGATGTCGAGAGTGTAGTAATCGATATCGAAGACGCCGATATCAAGAAAACACGGTCAGACATCTACGGTATCTCAGACATGCAGGTACAAGAACTTGTTAATCATATAATCAGGTATGGCCTAATGAAGAATGCCAGCGATATTCACATAGAGCAGGACCGCAGAGACGTAAAAGTCCGCTACAGAATTGATGGAGTGCTTCAAACTTTCACGCAGCCACCGCTTGATACAAAGCTACGGGATACAATAGGAGAAGTCATTTCTAGAATCAAGATCATGTCTAACCTTGATATAGCTGAAAAACGCTTACCACAGGATGGGGCTTTCAGGATAACTTATTCTGACAAGACAAAAAATAATAAAGTCCATATCGACTTCAGGGTTGCCGTGTGCCCGGCTATAATTGGCGAAAACATAACGATAAGGGTACTCGATCCCCGGAAAGCGAATAAGGGGCTCGATAATCTGGGTCTTTCCGAACATATCCTGGAACCGCTTAAGCAGCTCCTTAAGAGCCCCGCAGGAATGGTCCTTTTGACAGGCCCGACAGGAAGTGGAAAGACTTCAACCCTTTATGGCGCACTGCAGTTTATATACGACCCCGGGCTCAAGATCATTACCGCAGAAGATCCGATCGAATACAGCATTCCAGGGATTATGCAGACACAAGTCAACACCAAGATTAATCTTACATTTTCAAGACTACTTCGATCTTTTTTGAGACTTGACCCGGATATCATACTGATTGGCGAAATCCGGGATAGTGAAACGGCAAGCATAGGATTTGACGCCGTTCAGACAGGACATCTTCTTTTGAGCACACTTCACACAACTGATTCTACAAATGTTATTTCCAGACTCTATGGCCTTAACGTTGAACGTAACCAGGTTGCTTCAGGCCTGATGGGAGCCCTTGCCCAGAGGCTTGTAAGAAGAATCTGTCCTTCATGCAGTTCAGAATATGTTCCCACCGAAGAAGAATGGAGCCTATTGTTTAAAGACTATCCTGCTGATCTTACTTTCTATAAGGCAGAAGGTTGTGAACTATGTGATTATACAGGATATAACGGTCGTACCCTGATTTCGGAATTCTTTATAATTAATAAGGAAATTTCACTGGCCCTCATTAGAGGGGCCGAAGAAAAAGAAATCAGGAGGATGGCCATAGAAGGTGGTATGAAGACAATGCTTGACGATTGTATTTTAAAATTGAATCAAACAACATTGTCAGAGATTATCAGAGTCATGCCTCATGAAATGATAAAAGAATTCAAATCGAAGACAAATTGACCTTAGAAGGTACATTGGAACACGGATTGAAGCGCCCAAATGCCCCTTTTCGCAATCATACCGGCTTATACTGAAGATATGATTATCTCGACCCCGGCCTCTTTCAACAGGGCTATCGCTGTACCTTCACGCGTACTGGCCACTGTTATCTGATCCGGTTTAAGAGAAAGTAACCATTTCCCCACCAGATATCCGCGCTTGCGTTCTTCACGCCAGTATGGGTTTTCTATAAATTCCCGTTCCAGGACCTTTCCTGTCTCTCGCTCCATTGTCTCGATCAGGAACCATGGAGCCCTGGCAATATTTTCAGCCATCTTTCCTTCCGGACCGGTAACCGGCCGAACAGAATGTAAAATGGGGGAGTGGCTGTAATGGGGCCTGATTCTCGACATAACCACCCTTGGAAACTGATTCAATATGTCCTCTTCCAGGCGGTCTGATACCCGGTCGGCAATCTCATGTGACTTGGTCCTGAGAACCACATCAAGATCCACAATAAAACGCCCGCCGGCAGTCCTGCTGAGACAGCGCTCAACTTTTGAGATCAGTGGATGGGACTCCACCAGCTTTATGATGGCCCGCTCTGTGTCCCTGTCTATTGAGGCGTCTAAAAGGTCCTTCAATGCCATTATCAAAAGCTGTCCACCAGACCTGAAGACAAAAATAGACACAATGGCTGCTGCCCATCTATCCAGAGCATATCCGAAATGGGCACCTATCAGACCCAAAAGGACCACTCCGGTTGAAAGGCTGTCTGCCAGATAATCCCTGGCGTCCGCAATCAGGACAGGAGAGTTCAGCCTTCTACCGGCACGGAGCTGGAAAAAACCAAACAGCCACGATACCACCAGAGAACCTGCAGCAACCGGAAAGGCCAGAGAGACATCCGGGATTTTGTCAGGGCCGAATATTGCATTTCGCCCAATCTCATAGGCTGCCAACAGCACAGCCATAGAGATCACCAGTGTCGCCACGGTCTCCGCCTTGTAAAGGCCATAAGGAAATGAGGGGTGGCGTTTCCCGGCCACCCAGAGGCCGACATACGCTGCCCCGGAGGCGAGTACGTCCGTGGCAGAGTGTATGGCATCACTAATCAGGGCCGTGCTGTTTGCAAAAACTCCTGCCAGGCCTTTTGCCACAGAGAGCAAGAGATTAAGCCCCACAGAGAAGGCTGCCCTTCGTCGTGCTGTCTTGAGCCCTGAATCCTTGTTTGGTTTTGTCTCTGTCAATTTATTTTCCGCCCGGGATATCGTTTCTGTATATATAATCGTATGACCAGAATTTACAAATTATGAGCCAGGTAAGTATCAACCGAAATCTCATTACCGTTTATTTCAACACACACTGTTCCGTCCAGATCAGTCCTCAGGAGATTACTTCCGGCATTCCTGTATCTTTCCAGGACCTGAGGGTTTGGAAGTTTCAAACTGTTCCTCCACCCCACGGGCACAATCGCTATTTCAGGTCGAATTTGCCCAACGAATTCACTACTGCTGGATGTCTTGCTGCCGTGATGCGGCACCACTAATACATCCACGGGTCCAAGTCCCTCTTTCAACAGGCATTGCTCCCTGGTCCTGCCTATATCCCCTGTAAGGAGTATCGAGCGCATACCGTAGTCCAATTCAACCACCAGGGATCTGCCATTTTTGCCACGGGCGCCCCCGCACCCTGTGGAAGGCCAGACCTTTACCATGACGTCACCTACATACTCCGTCCCGCCTTCTCGCCACACTCTGTGCCTGACCCCGCGCTGAGCACAGGCCTCAAGTAGTTGCTTCCAGGAAAGATTTTTTGAAATATCTTCATTGGTCCAGAGCTCTCTCACGGGAAACTGCCTCACAAGGGCGGCAAGGCCGCCCATGTGATCCTGCTCAGGGTGAGATAATACGATAACGTCTATTTTCCTGTAGCCAAGGTGTCTGATAAACGGCGCAACTATCCTTTCTCCTATATCAAAATACGGGCTTCTCAGACCTCCCCCATCCATTACCATGAGTTTCCCTTCCGGCAGCTCCGCTACCTGTGATGTCCCCTGGCCGACATCCAACACGTGAAGTCTCAAGCTGTCCTGATGGGAAAGGTCCCGCTCCCTATATGCAGAAGCTGACAAAAGGAGAATAAAGAACAGTATGGCCAAGGCCCTGGATATCTTCCAACGCCTCATCAAGGCAAAAGATCCCAGAAAAAGATAGAACAGAGATACCTGCAAAATACTTGGCCTTGGGACCCATACAGCAGACCAGCTCCACCCCGAAACAAAATTTATGAAAATAACCAGATAATGCAGAAGCAGGCCCACTCCTTGCCACAGGCCTGATGTCAATTCCGGGAAAAAGGGCAACAGGATTGCTCCAAACAACAAACCAGGGAGAATGACAAAACTTGTCACCGGTACTACCAAAAGGTTGGGCAGCAATCCCACAAGGCATATACGCTGAAAGTGCCATGCCACAAAAGGCGCCGTGGCAAGTGTTGCAATCAGGGTTACCAGGATAAAGCCTCTTATATAGATCCAAAAAGTCTTTTGACCTTCTCGCTCTTTCTCTTCCGGCACAGATCTCAGGTATGAAGAAAACATGATCAAGAAAAAGACTGCCGCAAAGGAGAGCTGAAAAGATATGCCAAAAAGGTATAGGGGATTAAAGATGAGCAAAGCCCATGCTGCCAAGGCAAGAGAATTAAGAGGCGTCTGCGGTCTGTCAATCAGAAAGGCAGTACCGAATGCAAGGATCATTACCATTGCCCGCACGGCAGAAGGCGAAAAACCGGCCATACCCGCATAAGTCACCGCTCCAATCAGTGCCATGGATGTGGCAATCTTCTTCACGGGGAACCGGAGCGTAACCCACTCTGACCTGAGAAGTAATATCCTTGCAAGACCTCCGATTAACAGGGCGGCCAGGGCCATGTGTATGCCTGATACAGCCAGCAGGTGGCCGATTCCGGCCCTGGCAAACGCCTCCTTGAGATTATTGGATAACCATGCCCTCTCGCCAAGTAACAGGGCCATGGCAATACCCCTGGCAGGTCCGTCAAGACAGCGGTCTATGCCCAGCATGATTGCTCTTCGTCCTGATTCCAGCCAGTACCGGAGCAAAGACATGTCACTTGAGCTCAGGCTGTGCCCAACTTGGGAAAACCTGAGTGGATGATTTACAAAACCCTTTACCTTCACCCCCCTTATGGCCCACCAGTTCTCCTGATCAAAGGCCCCCGGCGTCTTGAAATTTCTTACAGGGCGAAGGCTTGCGGCAAAACGTATCCAGTCTCCCGGAGAGACGTCCCGGGCACGTATTCCCAATACCGTGAGGCTCATGATGCCTGAGACGGAAAGATCGCCTGAAGGGGTGTGACTTTCATAAGCAGCCACCAGAAGCCTCACACCATCATTTGCAGGGAGTGGGGCACGTATCACCTGGCCGGTGATTATGTGTTTTCCCGGTATGTTTGCAAGGCTGAGAAGATCCTGAGATCTGTCTTCCAGGGACCTGCAAGACAAATCCAGATGCCAAAAGCCCATGGCAAAAAGTACCAGGGCTGCCCCGATCCAGGGTAAAAGGACTCTTAAAATCCTCCTGGATGCATCTTTTGAGCACGCACCAAACAGGAGCAATCCGGATCCGAATGCGCCAATGATGCACAGAAACCAGCCGGACAACTCAGGATATCCAGTGTGGGCAGCAGAGATCCCGAGCCCGAAAGGGAAAAGCAGCAGGGCTAAAGGACTGGGAGACACGTGTTATGCGTAGTCAATCTTTTTCCCCAACAGATCTGATATCCGGTCCCACGCTGAGTTCAGTAATTCCTCCGGTGGAAGGCCGGCATCAATACGTGCTACAAAGGGGTCAGAGAGGCTCTTGAAAACACCGGCTACTTTTTTCAGATATTCAATCTGTTCGAAATTGTCCGGTACCTCGCCACGGCTTTCCTCTATCCGCTTAATTGCTGCTTCCGGGTCAAGTTCCAGCAGAAGCACAAGGTCAGGCATCGGCGCAAATGTCTCATTTGTTTTTCTGATTGCTTCCGGATCAAGACCTCTAGCTCCCTGATATGCCATTGTGGAAAAGTAATAGCGGTCGCAGACCACGATTTTTTCCTGTTCGAGAGACGGACGGATAATCTTTTCCACATGCTCTTTTCTGTCTTTGAGGAAGAGTTCCAACTCTTCCAGCGGAGTCAGCCGCCCGGACGCGGAAAAACTCCGGCGCAATTTCTTTCCCCAGGGACCGTCTGTGGGCTCAAAGGTGAAGATGGCAGGAAACCCTTTGTTTTTAAGACGGAGGTATATATTGCGGGCCAGCGTAGTCTTACCTGTGCCGTCAATACCCTCGACCACAACGAAGAATCCGTGTGGGTTGTGCCTACGAGACATCACCATACCTTCCTGCCTGTTTTTTTGCGTCTGCGCTTTGCCGGACGCCTCCTCAGGAGCACATAAGTAACGCCTGCACCGCCATCCCAGATGGGCGCACTGCTAAAGGACAGAATAAAGCGCCTGTAAGGCCCGTTGGTGAGCCATTTTATCACGACTCCCTTAAGGACAGGTTCCCTTGGGGATGATAGTCCCCTTCCGTGAACAAAGGCAACGCATCTCTTGTTCTCTAAAAGGGCTTGGGCAAGAAAATCCTCACATGCTGAAAGGGCCGCGACTGAGTCCATGCCATGCAATTCACAATAGGCCTGAACTGCAAAGGCCCCCTTGTGAAGTCTGCTCGCAAGTTCAGGATTATCACCGGTCCAGGTCCATTCCACATATTCAGGAGTGTGATGAACAGGCAAAGGCTTTGTGCCGTCAACAAGGGCCTTAAGCTCCTTGAATATCAAGGTTTGTTCATCCTCATGCATAAGGGCGGATTTCTTTGGAGATGGATTTGAGGCCTCTTTGATTTTGGTCGAGTCCAGCGGTTTTACGTCTATTGTTGCCTGGAGAAAGAGTTTTATTTCTTGATATTCACGAGTCAGCTCCGGCAATGAGGCTTCCTTCTCCGGGTATTTCGAATGTCTGTTATTGGCTGAAGAATTCTCCTTTGTTAAAAGTGCGTGCTTTTTCGCCTTTAAGATCAATTGTCCCAAATCTGAAAAAGGTCGAATTGCCAAGGGCCCAGTATTCCTGTTTGGTTGTTGATGCCATCCGTTGTCCTGCATCTTATGCACCACAAGGGTTTTTGCGCCTTGGGTAAATTTCAGGCAGTTAATAAAGCCGAAAATTATACCCTTTAGTGAATTGCGAACAAAGTTATTTAAAGAGATCTCACGACCATCTACGAACAGGCACACATCATCTTTCGGCCATGATCATCGTTTCGGCTACTTCGGCCCCAGTGTTCTGGCAGGTTCACGAGAAATTATTTAAATTCAGTCTATTATCTGATACTACAGATCGTTCGATGATACTACTGGCCGAAACGATGATCATGGCCCATCTTTCTTATCGTTCAAAAAGCTGTTTTCTATAAAGTCTGTGAGTTCTGCAATCCGGCTGATTTTAAAAACCTTATCAAATGATACTTCATAATCCGACACCACAGCCCTTACATCGGAAATCGACTCGCGAAGTGGTTCTTTACATGCGTCAGCCCTGGTGACCTCGATCTTCGGTATCCCTGATGCGTGCTTAAACCCTTCGCCAATCACCAGATCAGCATCAGGAAAAAGTCGAAAGGCCAGATGTTTCAGATTCTCTCCGGTATTTTCTTGAAACAGGATCAGCTTATCAGGGCATATTAAGGCTACGGATTCTATTCCATCTTTTCCATACAAATAAGAGTCCGAACCAGGGGAATCAAGACATAGCCCTCTATGCTTGGTTGATTTAATCACAGCTATCTTATATCCCCTGTCGCGCAGTCTTCGTACTACTTCTCTGATTACAGTGGTTTTACCGGAGTTGTGCCAGCCGATGAATGTCAAGATTGGTGTCATTTTGAGAATCCTCGTAACGATTATGGGTAATTTATAAAATCAAGCTTGTCACATAATATTTTGTCATACAAGGATAAGGCTTGCCTTGTTAAATATTTGGCATTAATTTAGCGAAAATCCCAAAATCAATTTTGCTCCAAAACTGATGTAGCAAATTACAAATACAGAACGTATTGTAGCCATCAGTTGAATTTTTTTACCTCTAAGTATCTGCAGATAGAATGATAAAAGGTGGATAAGGTGTCACGTTTTCGTCCAATTGCCTTAGTGACAGATCCAAGATATCTCGATCACGATACGGCAAATTCCCTTCATCCTGAGATTCCTGCTCGGCTGGAAGGCATACTTAAGCGTCTTGAGTCCAGTCCTTTGGCACCATATTTAAAAAAGATAACCCCAAGAAAAGCTGAAATGAATAGGGTGTTGGCTGTCCATGATGAGGACTATCTCTCCAGCTTTGAAGGGACCTGTATTTCCGGTCGCGAGTTCTTCGGACATCCGGACAACCGTCTTGGATATGATTCCTATGAAATAGCACTCCTGGCTGCAGGGGGATGTCTGAGCGGGATAGATATTATTGAGAATGGTGAGTCGGAGCTTGTATTTTGTTGCATTCGGCCTCCTGGACACCATGCAGAGAGGGCGCAAGCGCTCGGCTTCTGTTTTCTTAACAACATAGCTATTGCCGCCAAATACTGGAAGGATATTTACGGTAAAGAGAGAATCCTTATTATTGACTGGGATGCCCACCATGGAAACGGCATACAGGAAATTTTCGACCAAGATCCCGACGTATTTTACATCAGTATACACGAGCACCCTACATTTAGTTTCCCGGGGACCGGCTATGCAAACGAGACGGGGACCGGGCCGGGTGAAGGGGCAACCTTGAACATTCCTTTGCCTCCGGGTTCAGGAGATGAGGCAATCCTTAATGCCTTGAAGGGGTGTGTAGGAGAAGCTGTCAAAAAGTTCAGGCCGGAAGCCATTATTGTGGCTGCCGGCTTTGATGCCCATGTAATGGACGACATGTCAGGCCTTGCATATACGACTAAACTCTATGGTTACCTTGGCACCTTCATGGCCTTCTGGGCAGAACGATATTGTCAAGGAAAAGTTTTGTCTATTTTAGAAGGCGGTTATCATCTTGAGGCTTTGCCGGCTAGTGTGGAAGCCTATCTTGCCGGTCTTTCCGTTTGTATAGATTAAACTTAAATTGAGCGATTAGCTATTAGCGATTAGCTATTAGCGGTTAGCTATTAGCGGTTAGCTATTAGTTTAATGATTAGAGGATGTTTTACTATTACAAACTT
>DFBQ01000080.1:20493-25763 GCA_002367355.1 Deltaproteobacteria bacterium UBA3076
TCAAAGCTAAATGCTAATGGCTAATGGCTAACAGCTAATCGCTCAACTTAGATTGAAAGGAGTTTAGAATGTACATATTACGTCATATGACTCCTGCCCCATTGACTGTGGAGGCGGATGTCCTGATTCCTGAGGCCCGTGAAATCCTGCGCTCTAACCGTTTTCGTCACTTGCCGGTAATAGACAAAGACTGGCGCCTTGTGGGAATGGTGACAGACAGGGATATAAGGTCTGCTTACCCGTCATCCGTATTGTCCGGGGAAGATCGGAGACACGAGTTGGAACAGGTGTCCAAAACCCCGGTCAGCGAGATCATGAGCACTGATCTCATAAACCTCCTTCCTCATTCAACCATAGATGATGCGCTCCTGCTCCTGGAAAAGAAAAGGGTTGGGGCAATCCCTGTATTGGACGAAAAGGGTGTAATTGTGGGAATTTTCTCCGTGCGGGACTTGATGAGGGCATACAGTAGAATATTCGGACTTACAGAGAAGGGTGGCTCACTTATTACCATAAAAGACGATGGAGAGCCCAATGTCCTGGCAAGGATAGTCAAAATTCTTGAGCAAAAAGGAATTCCTCTTACAAGACTTAGCAGGACCAAGTTGACCGAAGATGAAAAAAGCCCTGGAATAGTGTATGTCAGAGTCTACACTTATAACATAAGTGCGGTCCATTCTATTCTTGTTAGTGCCGGATTTGAGCTTGTGGAACCGGAACCCTTGTTGCCGGAGGGCAGACACTTAAGTTCCTAACCGCTTGCAAAACTCAAAACCCAATAAAGAGGTTTGAAATTTCAACTGCTGTTTCAGATCGGGCCCCTGCCACCTGCTTTTTTCTGTCGTGTAGTATGCGGTCAGCCTTCTGCGGAGGCTCAGCCATTCACGGTTATGCTTGATGATGTGAAATACATGGAGCTGGCCCTTGAGCAGGCCAGGGTAGCAGCCAGGCAGGGTGAAGTACCTGTGGGCGCAGTGCTTGTTGATGAAAAGGGCCAAATACTGGCCAAGGCCGGCAATATGCCCGTGAAACAGTGCGATCCTACGGCGCATGCCGAAATTCTGGTCTTGAGACAAGGCGCAAAAAAAGTCGGCAGCTACAGGCTGACCGGCACTACTCTGTATGTTACAATAGAACCGTGTTCCATGTGTGCCGGTGCCATGGTCTTTGCCCGGATAAAGCGGCTGGTTTACGGTGCCCAGGATCCTAAGGCTGGTGCGTGTGGCACGCTTTATAATATTGTTCAAGACTCAAGGTTGAACCACCATCTGGAGGTAAGCCAAGGCACACTCGCTGACGAGTGCCGATCGCTGATTCAGGCATTTTTTCAGAAAAGGCGCAAGTAGAGGTAAAACTATAGAGTTTGAAGTGAGCTAAGATGCCTAAAGTTGATGTGGTTTAAAATTCATAATTAATGGCACCCAAGACAAATTTCTAAACTTTAGCTCACTTTAGGCACTTATTTCGGAGAGGTACCGAAGTGGTCATAACGGGGGCGACTCGAAATCGTCTATACGTCCAAAAGGCGTAACGTGGGTTCGAATCCCACCCTCTCCGCCAAGAAATTGGGTGATTTAGTGATTGGGTGATTTAAAGGAAATAACCTTAATATGTTAATTGTTCCTGACCTAAATTGAGAAAGCAAAATTTGGGGTTTCCGTTCAGGGACTAAATAGGGATAATGTAAATATTGATTGCACTGCAGAAAGCCTTCAGAGCTGATTTCGCTCAAAATGCTTCAGATGCAAGGCGCGAGATTTTCGAGGAACAAGGCGTACTTAGCGTACGTCGAAGTGACGAGGAAGTCGAAGCAACGCAGCAGATGAAGTATTTTCAGCGAAATCAATATTGACTTGCAAAGGCTCATAATAGTATAGATATGTCGGTTCAGCCATGAGGAGCCCTGGTTGGGAGTTGATGTGGAGAGGTGCCCGAGAGGCCGAAGGGGCTCGACTGGAAATCGTGTGTACGCCCAAAAGGTGTACCGTGGGTTCGAATCCCACCCTCTCCGCCAGATCTTTTTTAAGAATACAACAGTTTGATAGCCGGGTCCTGCGCAACGAAACCCTGCGAACCCCGCCAGGTCCGGAAGGAAGCAACGGCAGTAGGGCCCTTCGTGTGTCGCAGGGGTGCCTGGCTATCATTTTTTTCCAGAGAGCAACTCACCTTAATTCATGTCCTATTTAGTTCTTGCCAGAAAATGGCGTCCTCAGACATTTGGAGATGTAATTGGTCAGTCACACGTGACCAAGACCCTTCAAAATGCGTTAAGAAACGACTGTCTTGCCCATGCTCTGCTCTTCAGCGGGCCAAGAGGGGTCGGCAAGACTTCTGTGGCCAGGATACTGGCAAAGGCCGTGAATTGTGAGTCCGGTCCGGCCCCTGATCCATGTAATAAGTGTGGAGTGTGCAGGGAAATAACCGCAGGATCTTCAATTGACGTGCAGGAGATAGACGGGGCTTCTAACCGTGGTATTGATGAGATCCGTCAACTGAGGGAAAATATACAGTTTCTTCCAACTCGTTGCAGACACAGGATCTATATTATCGACGAAGTACACATGCTGACCAAGGAAGCCTTTAACGCCCTTTTAAAGACCTTGGAGGAGCCTCCCTCCCATGTGTACTTCATATTTGCAACCACTGAACCAGAGAAGATCCCCGCCACCATACATTCGAGGTGCCAGCATTATGAATTCCGCAGACTGGGTATTGCGGAGTTGGCGGATCACTTGGGCAAAATAGTCCAGGCAGAGGGCATGGGCCTCCAGCAGGATGCAGCGCTTTTGTTGGCAAGAGAGGCCGAGGGCAGTGTAAGGGACAGCCTGAGCCTTCTTGACCAGGTGGCTGCTTATGGCGCGACTTCATTGAAAGAGGTCTGTGAGGTTCTGGGTGTTGTGGGGACCCAGGTGCTCAAGGAGCTTGCCGTTGCTATCCTTGAAAATGATGTAGCCAAGGCCCTCAGGCTCATTGACGATGTCTACAGCTTTGGGGGAAACATTCAGAAATTCACTACAGACATGGTGTTTTTTTTCAGGGACCTCGTGGTGCTGAGAAACCTTGGTCCGGAGAGGGCAGTGACTTTGATGGACTGGAGCAGGGAAGATGTAGATGAGTTTTCTTCCGTCATTTCAAAGTATACTGCCCATAGCCTTTTCCAG
The DNA here is from genome assembly GCA_002367355.1 of Deltaproteobacteria bacterium UBA3076. Taxonomy (GTDB): domain Bacteria; phylum Desulfobacterota; class Dissulfuribacteria; order Dissulfuribacterales; family UBA3076; genus UBA3076. The sequence continues at coordinate 23,655 of DFBQ01000080.1, forward strand.
GTGCTGGACGCCTTGATGAAGGGGCAGGAGGCAATATACAGGAGCACCACTCCCAAGCTCTCTATTGAAATGCTGGCGATTCGGCTGTGTAGTATGAAAGAGGTTGTGGGCATAGATGACCTCCTGGGAAAAATAGATAAGCTTCTATCCTCAGGACGGATCGGGAAGGAAAATTTTTTCGAAGAACCTCCGGAAGAAATAAGCGCAGCCCCTGAAACCGATTCTGTTACCCGGACGCCCAAAGAATGCAGCCCGGAGATATGGACTGATTTTGTAAATTTTGTTAAAGAACAACACCCCGTTCTTGGGTCGCTACTGGCCTGTTGCGAGGGGACTGAGACAGAGAGCAACGGGGATCGGGTCCAACTCAAGTGCCGGTCAGGTATGCAGCATGACATGCTCTGCGAAGTGGACCATCAGCAGCGACTGAGAGAGCTGACGAAAAAGTTTTTCGGCCGCGCAATCGATGTCGTAACAGAAGAGATCTGTGTTGCAAACAATGGTGATGCCGGAGGGACTGGGAAGACTTATAGTCTGCGGGATGAACTTATTCAATCCTCCCTGGTCCAGGAGGCGGTCAAGGTCTTTCATGCGCGGATTTCCGACGTGAGAGTCTTTTCCAATAGAGGACAGAAGTGATCTGAAAGGAGTTATATAATGCAGCCAAACATGAAGGAAATGATGAGGCAGGCTCAACGCCTCCAGGCCAAAATGGGACAACTCCAGAGTGAGCTGGCCACAAAGGAGATAGAGGCCTCTGTAGGAGGCGGGATGGTTAAGGCCGTTGCTAACGGAAAACCGGAAATAGTATCAATAACCATTGAAAAAGAAGTTGTGGATCCTGAAGATGTAGAAATGTTGCAGGATCTTGTAGTGGCAGCGGTAAATGAGGCCCTGACCCGGTCTAAAGAGATGGTAGAAGGAGAAATGGCAAAGCTGACAGGCGGCCTCAAGTTGCCGGGGATGTTCTGATATTTGAGATGTCCTCTGCTTTTCCACCTGCCCTTAGCAGGCTTATTAAGAACCTGGAAAGACTTCCTGGAGTCGGTGAAAAGACTGCCACACGCTTTGCCCTTCAGATATTGAGGTGGCCAAAGGCCCAAGCCCAGGAACTGGTCAGGTCCATCGCAGAACTCCACGACAAGATAGGATTGTGCTCTGTTTGTTTTACTTTTTCCGAGCAGGATCCGTGCCCTGTTTGTGCCGACCCCAAAAGGGATACCTCTGTGATCTGTGTAGTGGAAGATCCCGGAGACTTGCTGGCCCTGGAAAAGGCAGGGGCCTTCAGGGGGCGCTACCATGTGCTGCACGGGGTCCTTGCACCAATGGAAGGGATCGGACCGGATCAACTTAAAATTGGGCAACTCCTCGAACGTATACAAAAAGAAGATATAAAAGAGGTAGTACTTGCAACGAGCAGCACTGTTGCCGGAGAGGCCACGTCAGCATTTCTGGCTGAAAGCCTGAAAAAGTACGGCGTACAAGTTGCGCGGATTGCCTGCGGCATACCTATGGGTATGGATCTAAAATACGCAGATCAAATGACATTGCAAAAAGCCCTGGAAGCCCGAACCATCTGTTGAGCCGTAACTGAATCACTGGCGGCCCCTGTCCCTTGTCACTCCTAAGGCCTGTGTGGCGGGGGATTTTTGTCCCCTCCCCGTTCAATCCTGCGAGGCTATTTATAACCGGGGCGTCCTCTGCGAGAGACCAAAAAAAGATATCTCACAGAGCACAGAGAGCGGGATAGACACCAAAGCTTGAGGTGAAAAACGGGAATCCGTATATTCATTCAGAAACAGCCTCTTTTAGAGTATCACAGATAAAAACCGGCAACGGAACATCGCTTCTGCCTGTTCCAGAAAACCCTACGGGGTCAAAATTAAGTTGGGAGCACGCAACCTCTTGAAATAAATGAATAATCGCCGACTCTGGATAGTCCTGATATTGCCATTTTTGAGTTCCGAACATACCTCCATGAACGAAAAATCAATGATTTAACTTGAGGAGCAATGCTCTTTGTGGCACGATGAGGACTAAATATACTAGTACTGTCCTAATGTTGCCACGGAGAACTATATGGGAGGAGAAACCAGACGACTCGTTAAA
>DFBQ01000069.1 GCA_002367355.1 Deltaproteobacteria bacterium UBA3076
AAAGGGTGGGGAACGTGTGTTCAATCCGCAGTCCTGGTGGACGAGAAAGATAAAAATTTGTTTTGTAATAGCATGAAGTCCGTGCTATCATGAATTTGTGATTCAATCTTTCAGGAACAAAGGAACAGAAGATATTTTCAACGGCAAGAACACCAAAAATGCCCGAAAGATCTGCCCCCAGTCTTTATGGAAGATCGCTTCAAGAAAACTGGATCAAATTGACTCTGTCCAGTTTTTGGAAGAGCTTAGAATTCCACCTGGCAACAATCTTGAGGCGTTATCAGGGGATAGAATCGGAGAAAACAGCATTCGCATAAATGATCAGTATCGAATTTGTTTCAAATGGGCAACGAATGGTCCTTATCAAGTTGAAATTACAGATTATCATTGAATAAAGAGGAAAAAAAATGGTTAGAATACCAAGTCATAGAGAGCCAACCCATCCAGGCGAGATGCTTCTTGAAGAATTCTTAATTCCTATGGGTATCACACAGAGAGAACTGGCCTATTCCATTCATGTTCCCTACCAGCGTGTTAATGAAATTGTAAACAAAAAAAGGGGGATAACTCCAAGCACTGCCTTGCGACTTGCCAAGTTTTTCGGCATGTCAGAGGATTTCTGGATAAATCTGCAATTACGGTGGGATCTATATAAGACAAAAAGTAAAGAGTATAACGCACTGAAGGCAATAAAGCCGGCAAACTTTCAACATTCATCAGCCCAGTTATGAAAAGGATTTGGCCCGATAAGGCGCTCAACCTGACTGCCAACAGCAGAGGATTTTGAAACATCCTGCCCCGCATGAAGTCGGTGGTGTGCAAAAGTCTGATATAGGGGACTGTTTCTGAGTGAACCTAATTCTGAAAAATTCAAGCAGCTACAACGCTGATTTTCGCACGATGCCGGGAACGTGGCTTCGGCTTTACCACTATCTCCACATCTCGACCAAGATCATTCAAAAATTTGAACAGACGTTCCGTTGAAAAACCTGATAAGCGTCCTCGCATAAGGGCCGAAACTTTTGGTTGGTCTATACCAAGAAGAGTCGCCGCTTTTTTTTGGCTCATGTGACGTTTGGATATAATTTGGCTTATCCGGCGAGCAAGCTCTGCTTTCGCCAACGCCTCTTCTGGATTGGCAACTCCAAGATCAGCAAAGACATTTCCACTGCTTTTTTCCACCTTAATATCACCATTCATACTTTTTCTCCTTTCCTGTAGAGTTTTTTTGCTCTTCTTAGCCTCGCCCTAATTAAGTCAATATCCGCTTTAGGCATGGCAATGCCCTTCTTTGATTTCTTTTGAAAGGCGTGAAGTGCACACACCACTCCGGCCAATTTCACAGGATAAACCGGGATAGTGCCTAAAGTGAACTAAACTCAATTAACTTGATAGATTAGGAATTTCCATTTTTTTGACAGGATTAACAGGCCCGCCCTGGTGCGACCTTGCCTGTAGCACATTGTCATTGTTGATCTCGGTAATAAAGATGTTGCGATCAAGCCGTGCTATATCGGTCTGGGCCAGGGATAATCAGGATAAATGTAAATCACGTAACTCATGTTCATCCTGTCGAAAAGTCCTGCCGTAGGCGGCTAATTTAATAGTATGCGTTGACAGTACTATCAATTCCTGCAATTGTACACCTACTTGAGTTGGTGGATCGAACGGAAAAAAATGAACATCGAACATCGAACGTCCAACATCGAACATCGAATAGGAAAAAATGAAGAAACAGACTTATGACCTGGGAAAACGGCTGCTTGAGTATTCGGATATTCGTTTTTCATTCGACGTTGGACGTTCGATGTTCGATGTTCGTCTTTTAACATGAACTCTGAACCTATGAACGCTTACTAATCTTCTATGGCTGTCTTGGACCTTGTAAAATGATATGGGTGTAACCATGTGTCTGCTACTTTTATTGAAACATTTTTGGTCTAAACTTCGATCACCAGTCTCCTGCCTTACCTTATTTCTGACAATTGCAAACTGTCTCTTGCTGGGAGGATGTGCGGCCTCACAACTCGACATGTCTGTCAAGAGTATGGTTCCAGTTCCTTCCGATGCGGATACTGCCAAGTCCCCTTTGCAGATCGTTTTGGGAGTTGATAATTTTGTGGACCTCAGACCCCAGACCCGTGGTAGTGACAACAAGAAATGGATGGGTTTCATACCGGGCATTTTGTGGATCGAAATCAGCTCCGATATACCTGAGATCTATACGGCATTTTCTCCGTTCAACTCCAGGCCCTTTAATTTTAACATTGCTCGGGCAATAGCCGATATAACAGGTCAGTCCGGCTTGTGCCGTACGGTAGTCTTCCTGCCTGAAGATCCTTACAGACACATAGATTATCGTTTAGAAGGGGTGTTGCGTCGCAGTCTTGTTCAAGAAACAGGTTACTACTACGGCTCAGGAATATATGCCTGGGTTACCCGTATATTAGGCCTTCCTTATGTGTCATATAATATGGAGTTAAAAGTGGACCTGATGCTACGTTCCATGACCACGAATGAGGTCTTGTGGAAAGGGACAATAGCAGGAACAAGGAAGGACAAATACCACAATGTTTATGGTCTGGCCAATGGCATAGATGGTAAGCATATAATAGCATATAATTTTTCACAAATTATGGCTAAGCAACTGCCCGACATATTATCAGGTCTGAGAAAAGCCCTGGAAAAGGAGCCGCATGAATAATCCGATCACTGGTTCAAAGGTTCAAGGGTTTACTGAAAAAAATGAACATCGAACATCGAACGTCCAACATCGAATGTTGAATAGGAAAAGATGAAGACTTATGACCTGGAAGAAAGACTGCTCGAGTATTCGGTGCGAATCATAAATAGCCGTTGAATGTTCGGTATTGGATATTCGTTTTTCATTCGATGTTGGACGTTCGATGTTCGATGTTCGACGTTCATCTTTCTATGTAACCTGTGAACGTTTGCAAAACATCTTAGCGCTTATGACCCTGAACCTGCGAATCCTTACAATAAGGTAACCCTGAACAGTGAACTCTGAACCTGTAAACAGAGAGGTTTTGGCTATTATAGGGAGTGTCCCCCGCAGGTGGGGGCGTATGGACCTGCTCAGCCGTATGGCTGTAGTAGCGGTCGGACGTGCTTTCTGTGACTCTGATCTTTTGGATAGGCAGACCAACAAGATACACGGTGCCAATATTGTGGGGCTTATTTCCGTGACCAGGTGGGGATCATTAATAACTGACCTTGCTTTCTGCGAAACACTGGGCCAAGGCCCGGAGCTGGCAAGCCCTACCGTTTTCAGTTATACCCTGCCAAACATCGCGATTGCTGAAGCCGCTGGCCATTTTGGACTGACAGGTCCTGTCTACTCGATCTTTGCCGAGCATGACCTTATGGAAAAAGTCGAACAAGAAGCTATTTTCTGGTTATCCAACCATCCGGAAATCTCTGCCATGGTGGCAGGCCGACTGGATATTCCTCCTTCTTATGCTGAAGGAAAAGCACCTGTTGCGGAATTCCATATTGTGAACGGAAAATGCCGCATTTGACCCTTATCTATCCACATTGGCCCAAACTGCCGGAGCAGACAGAGTTTCATCTGCCCCCACATGGGCCGGTATGCCTGGCTGCATCTATACCGGAAGAGTATAATATTTGTTTTATAGATGAAAATGTGGATACTCTGGACCTGGAGGCCGGGACAGATCTGGTGCTTTTGTCCATGATGCTGACCAGTCAATTGCCCAGAGGATTTGAGATCGCTGCCAGATACCGGGAAAGAGGTGTTAGGGTTATTGCAGGCGGTATTAGCGCCATGCTTCATGCTGAAGAGGTTGCTGAACATGTTGACAGTCTTTTTCTGGGAGAGACTGAAGATGGACGTCTTGCCAAAGTTTTAGCGGACTGGGAAAAGGGATGTCTGAAACCGGTCTATGACTATTTCCTCGACCATCCTCCGATTGAAAGCATAGGTACGGCCAGACGGGAGATTCTCAACCAGGAGCGTTATGCCTATCGCGGTGTACGGATGGTGGATCTGGTCCACGCGTCCAGAGGATGCAGGTTTAACTGTTTTCCATGTTCCACAGCATATCTCGGAGGCAGGCAATTCCGCCCTCGCCCCATTGATATAGTGGTGAAAGAAATTGATGACATTAACAACAATCGATTGTTCCTGGTGGACAATTCCCTGGCGCAGGACAGGAAATGGGTCTTGAATCTCTTTGCCGCCTTGAAGCCTTTAAAGAAAAAGTGGATCAGCCATCCCATCCTGGACGAGGAGTATGTAATCGCTAAAGCAGCAGAGGCGGGCTGCTGGTATGTGTACCAGGCCGTCATTGACACCTCGGAAGTAATTCGTAACCGTGTCCGGCGGCTGCAGGATCACGGCATTGGCGTGGAAGCGGCAGTCCTGCTGGGTACGGATAATCAGGACGAAGACTATATTAAGCGCCTGGTGGACTTTCTCCTGGAGATCAATGTGGATATGGCGGAATTCAGCATCCTGACCCCCTTTCCCCATACTCCGATCACTGCACTGTTCGAGCGGGATGGTCGAATCCTCCACCGCGACTGGAAGCGCTATACCACGGCCGAGGTCTGCTTCCGGCCCAAGCACATGACCCCGGATAAGCTTCAGCAAATGTATCACTATGCATGGAAGGCATTCTTTCAGGATATGTCGCAGTCCCTGCGTATGGCCCGTCTGTTCCAACAGGTAATCCGAAAAGAGCTGGCAGATAACACCTATGAATCCTTAAACCTTTCCCCTGATCGCCGCAAACGTATCCGTGCCGAAGGTGAAGTTCGTGGGGCTTGATTGTCTCCTGGTCGCCGACAACCAGGTGATCACACCCTACCCGGTCTATCCATTAGGCATTGCCCATCTTGCAGGGGCTTTAGAGGCCGCGGGCCATCAGCCATACCAGTTCGATCTGCTGGGCCATGGGGGTCTCAAGGCCCTGGCCCGTCGGCTTTCGGCATCACCACCTGATCTGGTTGCCCTCTCCATTCGCAACCTCGACACAGTTGACAGCACTGCACCGGACAATTTTATTCCCAAGGCCCAGGAGACTATGGCCCTGATTCGCCGCCTTTGCCGAGCTCCCGTAGTGGTGGGCGGGCCGGCTTTTTCCATCATGCCGGAGGCCATCATAGAGCTTTTCCAGGCAGACTACGGCGTGGTCGGGGAGGGAGAGATAATACTTCCATGGCTTGCAGATTGTCTGGAAACGGGTGCCCCACCAGATGAGCGCATCTTCAGGGCCAAGCCAGCCGATGCACCGTGGCAACCTGTACGGTATGATTCTTCAATCGCAGACTATTACCTGGGTTACGGGGGCATGCTCAATGTGCAGACCAAGCGAGGATGTCCGCACCGGTGCGCCTATTGTTCCTATCCCGGTCTTGAAGGAAATCGTCTTCGATTTCGAGATCCAGAGGCCGTGGCTGATGACGTGATGCGCATTACCAGGGATATGGGTGCCCGTTATATCTTTATTACTGATGCGGTCTTCAATGACGGGCAGGGTCATTGTCTTCAGGTGGCGGAGGCATTGATCCGATCCGGAAACACTACTCCATGGTGCGCCTTTTTCAGACCTCAGAATGTATCAAGAGACGCGCTCAAACTCCTCAAGCGAGCCGGACTTGTTGCCATGGAGATGGGTACTGATGCCGCTGCCGACCAGACCCTCACTGCCCTTAACAAGGGCTTTACTTTTGACGACGTCATAGCCACCAACGACCTGGCTGCCTCACTCGGCATCTCCTGTGCCCACTTTATCATATTCGGAGGCACTGACGAAGATGATAGGACAATCAAAGAGGGATTGGCCAATCTGGAAAGACTGAAGGAATCTGTTGTATTTGCCTTTACAGGCATTCGCATCTTACCCGGCACCCCTATCTACGAGCGAATCCTGAGGGAAGGTGCATTGGACCCAAGCCAACCGCTCCTGGAGCCGTTTTTTTATTTTTCTCCCAAGATTCGACGTGAGAGATTGGAAGACCAAATCAAGACTGCATGGGCCGGACGTATCGATCGAGTCTATCCCTGTTCGATTATGGACAAAAAAATCCGTTACCTGCATGAACGGGGCCATGTCGGCCCTATGTGGGACATGTTGATCCGCAGACCCCGCACAAAATGAACCATCGCCTTTTTCACACCCTTCTGGTCATTCCTGTTTATAACCACGGCCCAACGCTGCGGTCCGTGGTGGAAAGGGCCTTGAATGCGGGCTGGCCGGTGCTCGTGGTTGATGACGGGAGCACGGACAGGGGACCGGACCGGATCACAGACCTCCCGTGCAGGCTTCACTGTCTTCCTCACAATCAGGGCAAAGGCTCGGCCATACTCACAGGGGCCAGGCTCGCCGCACAATGGGGCTACGATACCATTATTACTGTGGATGCAGATGGACAACTGGACCCTGAGGACGCGGCGCGATTGGTGGAGACTGCAACCGCACAGGACCGGCTGGCTATTGTAGTCGGGACCAGATTGATGACCCGTGATACAGCCCCCGGGGCCAGCCTTTTTGGCCGCGCTTTTTCAAACTTTTGGGTGAGACTCGAGTGCGGTCTGGACATGCCGGACACTCAAAGCGGTTTGCGCCTTTATCCTGTGGAATTTTTGCTCCATCTTCCCGTCCGGGCCCGGCGTTATGATTTCGAGGTCGAAGTCCTGGTCCGGGCTGCATGGGCCGGTATCCCTATCCTTTCCACACCTGTCCGGGTGCATTACCCCCGCGAGGGAAAACGTATATCTCATTTCCACCAGTGGAAAGATAATCTTAGCCTGACCATACTCCATACAAGCCTGATCCTCCGGGCACTGAATCCCTGGCCACACCGGCGTCTTGCGGGCCGGGCCACCCCGTCAGTTATGGACATGTCTTTTTTCCATCCGTTTCGACTGTTCAAACAGCTCTGCCGGGAGCATAGTACACCAGCCCAGCTCGGAATCGCCGCATGGATGGGTCTGTTTCTTGGGGCCCTTCCCCTCATCGCCTGCCATACCATTGTCATAGTCTATGTCACACACAGACTACATCTTAACAAGCCTGCTGCTGTTGCGGCCAGCCAGTTATGCTGCCCGCCTGTGGTCCCGGTGATATGTATTGAGACAGGCTACTTCATGCGAAACGGCCACCTGCTGCTGAAACTGTCATTGGATACCACGGTCTACCAGCTCCATCAAAGGTTGCTGGAATGGCTCCTGGGCTCTCTCATCGTCGGGCCGTTGTTCGGCCTTGCAGGAGGCCTTGCCACTTATTCTGTTGTCCGCTGGTTGCGGACCTGGGGGGCTACGGAGTGCGATACATAAATCCTCGTCTCCGAGGAGCTGTCCTGAAAAGGTTAGAGGCCCTTGGCCATGGCATTTTTTACCTTATCCTGCGAATAGCCGGTCAGCCGGGGGCTTATGCTTTACTGGTTCCTGTGGTTTTGATTTATGTCATTTCCGGCCGCCGAATTCACCAGTTGACTTCTCCCTATCTCCAGCGACGTTTCCCGAAACACAACCTGGTAGAACGCTGGCGGGATACCTTTAGAATAGTCCATTCCTTTGGACAGATCCTGGTGGACAGGGCCTGGCTGGGCCTCAATATATCTGCCCGGCTACATTGCAGCCTCGATGGGTGGAACACTATCTTAGGACTCATAGAGCAGAGAAAAGGCCTGGTACTTCTCACAGCACATGTCGGAAACTGGCAGGTTGCCCTGGCCCACCTCAAGGATCTACCTGTACCGGTACACGCCTTGATGCATTATAAGGAAGAGGTCGTGGCAAAACACTATTTCGATCTGCGGGGCGAATCGTGCCCGTTTCGGATCATCAAGACCGATGGCTTTCTTGGGGGTGTGGTTGAGGCCACTGCGGCCATACAGAGGGGCGAAGTCGTGACTATCATGGGAGATCGTCTGGCTGGAGGTCCCAACGCCACTGTCAAGTTCCTTGACTCTCAGGTACGATTTCCTGCAGGTGTTTACAGGCTGGCGGCCGCTACAGGGGCACCCATAGCAGTTCTCCTTGCAGCCAAGACCGGTAGGCAAAGCTATCATCTTCGAGTATGGGACGTGTTTCATCCGTCATACCATAACCGAAAACACCGCGAGGAGGACCTGACGGCCTGGACCAGCCGTTTCAGCAAGGCGCTTGAGGCCTACGTTACCCAATTCCCGTATCAGTGGTACAATTTTTATGATTTCTGGAACCAGTAGGTATCCACCGGGCTTTGATGACCTGATCTCATCGTGATATAGGACACCTACCTAACAGCCTTCAGCCTACAGCCTAAAAGGCTAAACCTTGATGACCTGATCTCATCGTGATATAGGACACCTACCCTAAAATGGAGCTGCAAACATATGGACCAGTTGAAGCAACAACTGAAAGAGATGATTGTTCAAGACCTTAATCTGCCGGACGTTAAACCTGAAGACATGGACGACAAGGCCCCACTGTTCGAAGAAGGTCTTGGACTGGACTCCTTGGACGCCGTAGAGCTGGTGGTCCTGATGCAAAAGCGCTTTGGAGTACAAATAGCGGATATGGACGAGGGAAAAGAGGCCTTTGCTTCTATAGATGCCCTTGCCCGTTTTGTGAAAGCACAGCAAGGGAATACCTCTAAGAGTATAGGTACTTCCGTTTCTGCAACCTGAGGCATCACGACACATGAATCGGTAAACATGTATGGCCCCACCTGCCCAGTCACCAGATCACTCAATCACTAAAAAACGAGCATACCAAAATACCAAGTCATCCGTGGCCATTACCGGCATGGGATGTATCTCGGCTGCAGGAACTGATACAAAGAGTCACTGGATAAACATAAATAAGAGCACGGCCCGCTGCAGCCCGGTGCCGGATTGGCTTTTTTTTACCAAGCTCCATTATCCGGTCTTTGCAGCTCCGCCCGAGGCCCTTTCGCCAACAGGTCGCGACCTTTTTGAATCAGCATCCCCATCCCTTTTGTCTTCGACCCTGAGCCGTACTCTCAATTTGGCTGTTAGCGCAGTGGCTGAGGCCCTTAACCAGGCAGGGATCGGCCTGCAATATTTGCGTGGGAAAAAGGTGGGCATTGCCTTGGGAACTACAGTGGGCTGCACTTTTAACAACGAGGAGTTCTATGAGCAGTGGCGCAGGGGATTGGAACCGGACCTTGCGCCGATTCTCCATTACCTGTCTGGAAATTTAGCACAGGCCCTCCACGGGATTCTTGGCACACAGGGCCCATCGGCCGTGGTCACAAATGCCTGTGCATCCGGAACGGATGCTATCGGGCTTGCCAAGGGGTGGATTGCGAGCGGGGCCTGTGATCTCGCTGTCGCAGGGGGCGCTGATGAGCTGTCCAGGATAGCATACAATGGCTTTGCCGGCCTCCAACTCAGTGATACGGAGCAATGCAGGCCCTTTGATAGGCATCGCAAAGGACTCAACCTCGGGGAAGGTGCCGGTCTGTTGGTGCTCGAAGAAGAGGGCCAGGCGCGGGAGCGTGGAATAACACCCCTCGGATGGGTGAGGGGATATGGCTCGGCCTCAGATGCCTGGCATCCCACAGCGCCTCATCCAGAGGGGCGGGGCCTTAAATGTGCCTTTGTACAGGCATTAGCAGATGCCGGTCTCAGCATACAGGATGTCGCAATGATCAATGCCCATGGGACCGGCACTAAGGCCAACGACCTTGCAGAGGCCAATGCATTGTCTAACCTTTTGCCGGAATCGTGTCATGTCGCGATTGTCTCTACTAAGGGAATGACCGGCCATACTTTAGGGGCTGCCGGCGGCCTGGAGGCAGTTCTTACGCTTTTGGCCCTGCGGCAAGGAGTAACTCCAGGGACCCACGGCTATCAGTCATCAGATCCACAGCTACCTGTAAACCCCATACCACAGGGCATTTCCGCCCCACTTCCTACGCGTATTGGGATGTCACAGTCCCTGGCATTCGGAGGAGGAAATGCAGCGCTGGTTATTGAGGCAAGGCCATGAGGCAGGAAGTCGCCGTGACTGCAATGAGTGTTTCCACCAATAAGGAAAATGAGCCTGTCCTTGCCTCACTCAAAAAGACCTTAAGACGGGCAGATGGATTAACGACCCAGGCCGTGGTCGCTGCTGCACAGGCCCTGGCCAAGGCTCCAACAAGAGAGCCTGCCCCGGTTGAAGTGGGAATTTTCGTGGGCACGGCCTTTGGCCCCCTGGAAACCAACTTCCGATTTCTTGACACATTGCTCGATGATGGAGAGGGCCAGGCCTCCCCGACCCTTTTTTCCCATTCTGTGCACAATATGGCTGCCGGATACATATCCCGGCTGCTGGATCTGCGAGGACCTGCCCTGACAATGACTACCTTTACATGGCCTTTTTTGTCTGCGCTGGACACGGCATGGCAATTTATGGCACAAAAGAAAGTCCGCCGCGCTTTGGTAACAGCGGTCGAAGCAAAGAGCGCCGTCTTGGAAGATGCCCTTAGGCGACTAGGGGCATCTGATGATTCAGTCTCTGTTGAAGAGGCAGTGGCATGTGTCCTGGATCCCGTGGAGTGGGCTCCCCCAGGGTACCCTGTGCTTCAGGATCTCGAGATCAATAACAGGCCATGCGCCCCTCAAATTCTGCTAACCAGGAAAGGAGAGAGATGGGCACCCCAATCAAGTCAATGCCCTATAGGACCCTTGGACCACGCACTGGCCATTATCAAGGCGCTTACGCACTTGCGAAGTAAAAGTGCTGATGATATTCTTGCTTTCAGTATTGCGTCTCTTTTTGGGGATGCCCGGCTGACCTGGCGCACAAAGGAGGAAAAACCATGAAGTTCACCAGTGTATGGTCCTTGGCCTGTGTATTCATTCTTTGTCTTGTCTTGATACCTGCCCGGACAAAAAGGGGATTGAGGCCGCCCAGCCTATGGTAGGTATGAACAAACAGGGTGTCCTGATCGCTATAGGATATCCGTCCGAGTTTGTTGTTACTGATCCCAAAGCGGCTTCGAGTTGGCAATACTGGCGGGACCGGTGGGGTAAGTTTGTGGTAATCTTTGACCAACAGGGCAGGGTCAAAGATATCTCAGGAAGGTATTAAAGCGGGGATTCGTATAAAATTACTTAAATTGACCCGATCACTTCAGTTCAGACGATAATTTTCCGATTGATACTTTAGAACTGATGATACACCAAGTTTTTTAGTTGTATATGACCGGCAAGACATGCGGTCAAGAAAGGAGAAAAAGAGTGTCTGGAGCTGAACGAAGAACAAGTGTTCGTGTCCCTGCCCGATTTAAAGTAGACTATTCCCACGAGGGCAATTATCTTATTTCATACAGCAAGAACATCTCTGCCGAAGGGATGTTTATCTGCACAGATAAACCCGTTCCTGTTGGGACCCATCTCAGATTGGTATTCTCCATAGAAGACCTCCACGAGGTAGTAGTAACCGCAAAGGTTGCATGGGTGAACCTTCAAGGGGGAAAGGGGGATACCGGACTGGGTTTAGAGTTTGTTGATCCACCAGCCCTCCTAAAAGAAGCCGTTCTGCGGATAGTCAATCGCATAGCAGTTGTTTGTTGAACCACAGAACCGGTAATTGATTTTTCCAGGACTTCCGGTTCATCGCAGACTGTTATATTGCTTCTGTGGTCAGCGATAAAAAGGCCGTCCAGCCCGATCCTGTTAAAGGTCCTAATAGCGTCTTCGGGTGAACAGACTATCGGTTTATGAAGATTCTCATTCCATTGACAGGGCTCCAGGCTCGCCGACGCCTTGTGACCTGTCCAAATTCCCACTCCAAAACAGACCGACCCGGAGTGACGATCGTGCGCTGAAAGTAGCCAGGGCTCACCCCGGGAGGCCCGCTGCATCTCGGTATGACAGCTGCTGTGAGATTACCGGCATAAGGGAAAACTTATAATTTCAGATCATTAAGTTTTTTGTTAATAAAGTTCATGTCAAACTCATCAGGATCAAATTCCCCACCAACCCATTCGAGCATAGATTCATGTTCTTCATGTTTTGGATCTTGAATTGCATCCAAAAAATCGGAGTATCCCCAAATACCCCCGCAGTCCTCTGGAGGACATGCCTTTTTCCCTTTAATGACTACAGGTGATTCAGAAAAATCTAAAGAAAGAATTTTTTCGAGAACGATTTTGTGCTCCCAACCATCACCGAAGTCATATTCATAAACAAAATTATCTTTTGGATTGGAAATGATGTCTTGCAAATAAACCTTACGCTCATCTGTTACATCTATATCAAAATCCGGGTCTGGAATTCCGATATAAGAGCTTCCAACTCTATATTGATGTAAATGGTAATTAAACCATCCCATTGCTACCTGCAAAACGGAATGTAATTCATCTAATCTGATGTTGTCTTTGACAATCAATCTTCTCCATATTGGAGGCTTACTTCCAACCAAGGTAACTTTGATTTGGTACAACGATTTTGATTTTTTATTCTGTTTTGTCACTGTGACCTCCACTTTCGGTTGATCCTGATGATTTGCACAAGAAAGGCAGGGCCAACGGTTTGATTTGTTATTTGGGGTACTACCAACTTGGCATCAACGGGAAGGAATTGGCCCGGCATTGTTGTTGGCGGCAACCCGCAGTTCATGCAGTGCTTGGTGATGTGGGTCGGGCTGTAGCCTTTTTTAGTGAGGCAATTGGTTAAAAGCGCTTCCTCGATGTTGCTGTTGTTCGGGCGATCTTCCCAATTGCCCAGATAGGTGTAACCCAGCTCCTGGGTGAATAATTTAACTATCCGGTTTTGAGTGAGACGTTCTATTTACCTTACCTTTATCATAGCTTTTTCTCAATGACCTTCCAATATCCGCCCCTGGCCGGACCTATGCGTTCAAGAATTCTATCTTTCTTCAAACGCATGATTTGCCATTCAATTCCTTTTTGTGTAATTCCTATTCTATTGGACATTTCCTCGATGGAAATGGAGGTATCCTCTAAAATCAGCTTCAGAATTTTCTCCCTAGTTTTCCCCCTAGTTTTCGGGGTAGTTTCGGGTGATATTTTCCCGGTTTCTCCGGTCCTTTCTAACGACAACTCATCAGGCAGACGGCCTACGTTCCAAAAAATAATTTTGTCCTCGTAAACACTGATCTGCACGGGATTGCCGCTACTGTAGTCCTTATGGACGACAGTATTGAGCAGGGCTTCCCGCAATGCCGGTGCGGGGAACAGATAGCTTTCCACCCGCTGAAGCCCCTCAGCTCTTTCCGCTTTCGGTGGCGAAGTACCGCATCAGGTATTCGTAGGCATCGCCCAGGATATCGTCGCCGGCTCCACAATGTACTTTAAATTATTATAAAAATTTACAGCGCTATATCCGCCTCTCCATGGATGAGCAGAATACGTTATGACTAAACGATCATCTTCGTCGTCAAAATTTTCTATGGGTCGTAAAAATGACTACAAAAAAGAATACACATGGATATATGTATGAGGCAATACATATAAATCTTCAAGTGACCAATCACCACTCATATCTATTTTATAGGTCTCTGCGTTTTTAATCATGCTCATTATTCTCTTGTCGCCCTAACGCTAAAGTCAAGGGGCAGCCAGGGCTTCCACTGATTTCAATAAAAACTATAAATTCAGAGATCATAGTAAATGCCATTTTTTCTCAAAAAGAATGTGCAGAATTTTAAATAAATACCCATCAAATCCATAAGTTATAGTTCTATATTGCACAATTTATTCAAATGTATAAAACCACGTCCTTTGGGCTATAATAACGA
>DFBQ01000220.1 GCA_002367355.1 Deltaproteobacteria bacterium UBA3076
AAGTAACGGAACCGCGAATGAACGTAAATAGACGCAAATTAGAGAAAAAGAAATTTGCGTTTATTCGCGTCTATTTGCGGTTGGAGACGAAAATATGAAATACAGTGACCTGATCCAGTTCGAGCCTATCGAGTCCGTGGTTCAGTTGCGGGACGCCGACGAAGCCGCTGCCGCCCGTCAGCTTGTGGATACCTATGTCATTTCTGATGAAATGGCCGCGAAGCTTATCAACCTCGTTATCCCTCAGCTTCAGTTTGATCAGCCCACCGACAACAAAGGACTCCTGGTAGTCGGCAATTACGGCACTGGTAAGTCGCACCTTATGTCGGTGATCTCAGGGCTTGCGGAGAATCCGGACCTTGCCGCCGACCTCAGCAACGCCGACGTGGCGGATTCGGCCGGAAAAATCGGCGGTCGGTTCAAGGTAGTCCGCACCGAGATCGGGGCCACCACCATGTCGTTGCGGGATATCCTAGTGGCTGAGCTGGAAGAGCACCTGGCCCTGATGGGCGTTAGCTACAGCTTTCCCTCTACCTCTGAGGTATCCAACAACAAGCGCTCCTTCGAAGAGATGATGACAGCGTTTTATCAGGAGTTTCCCGACCACTGCCTGCTCCTCGTGGTGGACGAGCTGCTCGATTACCTGCGCACACGCAAGGACCAGGAACTTATCCTTGATCTCAACTTCCTCCGTGAAATCGGCGAGGTCTGTAAAGACCTGCGCTTCCGCTTCATGGCCGGCGTGCAGGAAGCCATCTTTGATAGCCCCCGGTTCTCCTTCGTGGCAGACAGCATCCGCAGGGTAAGGGACCGCTTTGAGCAGATACTCATTGCCCGCAAAGATGTGAAATTCGTGGTTGCCGAGCGTCTTCTCAAGAAAACCGCGGAGCAGCAGGCCAATATCCGGGAGTACCTCACGCCTTTTGCCAAATTCTATGGGCACATGAACGAACGTATGGACGAGTTCGTTCGGTTGTTCCCGGTACATCCGGACTACATCGATACGTTTGAGCGTGTCACCGCAGTGGAAAAACGCGAGATACTCAAGACCTTGTCCATGGCGATGAAGAAGCGCCTGAACGAGGACATGCCGGAAGACCGGCCGGGCCTTATTGCCTACGACACCTACTGGACCACGCTACGCGAGAACCCATCGTTCCGTGCCGTACCCGATATCAGGGCCGTCATCGACTGCAGCCAGGTGTTGGAATCTCGCATTCAGCAGGCCTTTACCCGGCCTGCATACAAACCCATGGCGCTCAGGATCATTCAGGCCCTTTCCGTTCATCGGTTGACCACCGGCGACATTTATGCCACGCTCGGGGCCACTGCCCAGGAGTTGCGGGATACACTATGTCTTTATCAGCCGGGAATTGAAGACCTGGGCGGCGATCCGGCCGATGATTTGCTCTCTCAGGTTGAGACCGTTCTGCGTGAAATCCACAAGACCGTCAGCGGGCAGTTCATCTCCTCCAACCCAGACAACCGGCAGTACTATCTCGACCTCAAAAAGACCGATGACTTCGACGCCTTGATCGAAAAGCGCGCTGAAAGCCTCGAATTTTCCCAGCTCAACCGCTACTACTATGAAGCCCTGAAAAGGGTCATGGAGTGCACCGATCAGACTTACGTCACCGGCTACAAGATCTGGCAGCATGAATTGGAGTGGTTGGAACGTAAGGCGGCGCGTCTTGGGTATCTTTTCTTCGGCGCGCCCAACGAGCGATCCACGGCCGTCCCGCCGCGGGATTTCTATCTATATTTCATCCAACCCTTCGAAACGCCGCATTTCAAAGATGAGAAGAAGGCTGACGAAGTCTTCCTGCGTCTGACAAATACGGATGACGAGTTCCGCACCGCACTCTACAATTACGCCGCGGCGCTCGATCTGGCATCAACCTCTTCGGGACACGCCAAATTCACCTACGAATCCAAATCGTCAAATTACCTGCGGGACCTGGTGCAGTGGCTGCAGAAGCACATGACCACGGCATTCGAGATTACCCACCAGGGCCGCAGCAAATCCATAAGGGAATGGGCCAAAGGCAAATCAATAAGAGATTTGTCCGGAATTGCCTCCCACGAGCGGATCAATTTTCGTGACTTGGTGAACACGGTGGCAGGCATCTGTCTGGCCACAAATTTCCAGGAACAAGCGCCGGAGTATCCATGTTTCTCGGTGCTCATCACCAGCGAGAACCGGACCCAGGCCGCGCAGGACGCACTGCGGGCCATTGCCGGCCAAAACCGCACCAAACAGGCCATTGCCGTTCTTGACGGTCTGGAGTTGCTCGATGGCGAACGGCTCGACCCGTATCGATCCAAATATGCCAAACATATTCTCGACCTGCTCAAAAAGAAAGGTCGCGGTCAGGTGATCAATCGATCGGAGCTGATTCAGGACGTTCTTGACATCGAATACCTTGCTCCGCAGACACTGCGGCTCGAGCCCGAATGGACCGTTGTCGTGCTGGCTGCCCTGGTTTATTCCGGCGATCTGGTGCTGGCCATTCCCGGAAAGAAGTTCGACGCTACCGGACTGCCTCTACTGGCCGGAACCAACGTGGGAGATCTGGTCCAGTTCAAGCACGTCGAGCAGCCAAAAGACTGGAACCTGCCCGCACTTAAGGCGCTGTTCGAGCTGTTGGGCCTTACTCCCGGCATGGCCAGGCTCGTTACCCAAGGGAAAGAGGAACCGGTCCAACAACTCCAGAAGGCGATTACGCATACGGTTGAAAATCTGGTCCTCGTTCAGCAGAACATTCAAACCGGCATGCCGTTTTGGGGTCAGAGGCTATTGTCTGACTCGGAACTCGTAACTCGGAATTCGCAACTGGAAACAACCAAGTCGTTTCTCGAATCGCTTCAGGCTTATTCGTCACCTGGCAAGCTCAAGAACTTCCGCTATGACGCACAGGAGGTCAGCGGCCACCGCGACGGGCTCAAGGCCCTGAACGAGGTCGAATCACTTCAGGAACTGGTGACGGACCTGGGTCCCACCGCTTCATATCTTTCGACTGCCGAGGCAGTGTTGCCGTCAGAGCATGAGTGGATAGGCAAGATGAAAGCGGTTCGGACTGAAGTCCTCGCCGCAATTCAAAGTTCAGGGTTCAATGTTCAAGGTGCAGAGCGACAAACCTTGAACCTAAAACTTTCAAATCTTAAACGCGAATTTATTTCGGCGTATTTGGCGTTGCACATCAAGGCGCGGTTGGGTGTGAACGAGGATAAGCGCAAAATCGGGCTTATGGGTGAAGAGCGACAAAAAGTATTGCAGAAGCTCTCCACCATCGACCTGATGCCATGCCACCATCTGAGCGATTTTCAGAACCGCCTGGTGGGTCTGAAGAGTTGTTTCGTTCTCACAGAGCAGGACCTGGACGCCTCGCCCGTCTGCCCACACTGCAGCTACAAGCCAGGAACAGAGCCGCCCGCGGTACCTGCTGGGACGATACTCGACGGCCTGGACAGTGAGCTGGACAAACTGGTTGACAACTGGACTCAGACGATGCTGGCCAACCTGGAAGATCCGACGACCAAGGGCAACCTGGATCTGCTCAAACCCGAGCCAAAGAAACTGGTCAACGGTTTCATCAAGAAGCGGGTGCTGCCGGATGACATGGACCAGGATTTCATCCATGCCCTGCAGGAGGTGCTCTCCGGACTGGAAAAGGTGTCGGTCAAGACGGCTGACATGCGCGCGGCGCTCCTGGCCGGCGGTTCACCAGCGACCCCGGCGGAGATGAAAAAACGGTTCGAGGAATACCTGGACGAGCTCACTAAGGGCAAGGAGCCCGGCAAGGTAAGGATCGTATTGGAATAGGAACCACGAATGGACACAAATGGACACGAATTACCGAATCAGAGCGACAGTAGTTTATTTGATCGTGTAATTATAATTCTGGAGCAGGCGAGAACTAATGTTGTTCGTACCGTTAACAGCGAAATGGTGCTTGCCTACTGGCACATTGGACGGGAGATAGTCCAGGAGCTTCAGAAGGGTGAGGATCGAGCTGGATATGGGAAACAAGTTCTTGCCGAACTCTCAATGAAACTGAAGAAACAGTATGGTAAAGGCTTTTCCGTAACGAATCTACGATATTTCAGGCTGTTCTATCAGACCTATACCAACAGGGCGCCCGTGATTCGCCACAAGCCTTGTGATGAATTGACCAGAACTAAAACAGCTCTGAAAAAACATCACAAGCCTTGTGATGTTTTGGGCGAAATGGGCATGGCCATCGAAAAAAGTGACTCTATTCAGGGATTTTCTCCCGTTCTCAGCTGGTCGCACTATCGAACATTGACCCAGGTCGAGCACAAGAATGAACGGTTGTTCTACGAAATTGAAGCCGAAAAAGAGGATTGGAGCGTTCCGGTCCTGCAACGCCAGATTCACACTTTCCTTTTCGCCAGACTTCTGAAAAGCCGGGATAAGGAAGGAGTGTTGGGTTTGGCGACGAAAGGACATGAGATAAAAAAACCCGTCGATACCATGAAGGACCCCTATGTTCTTGATTTCCTCGGATTGCCGGAATCGAAACAACTCCATGAGTCCAGACTTGAAGCAGCCATTATTGACAATCTTCAGTCATTTCTTCTTGAATTGGGTAAAGGTTTCGCTTTCGTCGGTCGTCAGAAACGCATGCAATTCGACGACGACTACTTTTATATTGATCTGGTTTTCTACAACTGCATACTGAAATGCTACCTGTTAATTGACCTCAAGATCGGCGAGCTGGCGCACCAGGATGTCGGCCAAATGGATAGCTATGTCCGGATGTTCGATGACAAATACATTGCGGAGGGAGACAATCCGACCATCGGTCTTATTCTTTGCGCAAAGAAAAACAAAACTATCGCCCGATACTCCGTACTCAACGACAGCAAGCAGCTCTTTGCGTCCAAATACATGCTCTATCTGCCTACTGAGGAGGAGCTGCGGCGGGAATTGGAGCGGGAGCGAAGGCTGATTGAGGAAGCACAAGCTGAAGGAGAAGGCAAGTAACCAAGCAGGAGAACCACGAATGAACACGAATAGACACGAATTATTGCCATTTCTTATTGGCGTTCATTCGCGTCCATTAGCGGTTCAAAACGGGATTGCAATATGAGCGACAAACAGCAACAACTATTTAAAACAAGACTCGTTCCCGGCAAGGAAGGTTCAGGAAAACTTTTTGAAGAAGAATTTGTCGTTGATGACGGCCCCGTCGAATGCCTCGGTATGACCTTTGAAAATGACGAGAAGCGCCGGGAATATTTCCTGGAAAAACTGCGCGACAAACTCAAGGACCCGGAGTTCCGCAAGATCGAAGGGTTCCCGATTGGCGAGGACGAGGACATCCTGGCGCTGTCCGATCCACCGTATTACACCGCTTGCCCGAACCCGTTTATCGAGGATTTCATCAAGCACTATGGAAAGCCGTATGACCCGGTCTCAGATGACTATCGACGGGAACCTTTTGCGGCGGATGTGAGTGAGGGGAAGAACGACCCGATCTACAATGCTCACTCCTATCACACCAAGGTGCCGCACAAGGCGATCATGCGGTATATCTTGCACTACACCGAGCCAGGAGGTGTGGTGCTCGATGGTTTTTGTGGAACGGGGATGACTGGTGTTGCTGCGCAAATGTGTGGCGACAAAACTGCAGTTGAGTCCCTTGGTTACAAGGTAGGCAAGGACGGCGAAATATCGCGACAGGATATTGATGAGAATGGCAAGGCTGTGTGGAGGGTTTTCTCTAAGATAGGAGCCCGAAAAGCTGTTCTGAACGATTTGTCTCCAGCGGCTACATTCATCGCATACAACTATAATGTTCCAGTAGATACGAGTGAATTCGAACGCGAAGCTCAAACCATCCTAAAAGAAGTAGATCGTGAGTATGGGTGGATGTACGAAACGCGCCACGCTGAAAGCGGAAGCAAAGGACGCATTAACTATGCTGTGTGGTCCGACGTGTTTGTATGCCCAGAATGCGCGGGTGAAGTTGTGTTTTGGAATGCAGCAGTTGACCAGGACAGAGGAGTTGTCCGCACAGAGTTCAGCTGCCCAAGCTGCAATTCGGCTCTAACCAAGAGGTCACTTGACCGCGCTTTTGTTACGTTTCATGACTTCGTGTTGGGCAAACCGTTAAAGCAAGCCAAACAAGTCCCAGTTTTTTATAACTACACGTACTCCGGAAAGACCTACACCAAATTCCCGGACCAATGGGATCTCGATCTCCTGGGCAGAATAAACGCGATTAACCCACCCGATTGGTTCCCATCTGTAAGGATGCCTGAAGGAGATGAGTCACGTCGCAACGACAGAGCTGGGATTACACACACACATCATTTCTACACTAAGCGCAATCAGCTAACTCTGGCCAAATTGCTCTCCGAATGCCAATCGCCTCAATGCAAGTGGCTGGTCACTGGAGTGATGCAGCGCGCTTCCAGACAGCACCAAATCGCTATTTCAAGAATTGGTGGGCCCAAAGCTGGAGAAGGAGGGGCGACTGCAGGTCATAGACGGGGAACTCTATATATTCCCTCAAATCAAGTGGAGTTTAGCCCATTCACTCTGATCTTAAAGCGGCTCAAGATGGCCTTGAAGGCTGCAAGAAAAGCATCAACGCATACTAACAACATGATTTTGCGGACGGCTTCTGCTTCGCAATTACAGCATGTTATAAACGAGGTCGATTACATTTTCACTGATCCACCCTTTGGTGGAAACATCATGTATTCCGAGCTCAATTTTATTTGGGAATCACTTTTAAAAATCAGAACCAACTGTAAAGACGAAGCGATTACGAACAAGACCCAACAGAAGACGCTCCTTGATTATCAAACGCTTATGTATATGTGCTTTTCGGAATACTTCGCGTCTCTCAAACCCGGTCGCTGGATGACCGTGGAATTTCATAATTCACAAAATACGGTATGGTCAGCAATTCAGGAAGCATTGCAGAAAGCAGGATTCGTAATTGCTGACGTAAGGGTATTGGATAAGAAGATAAAAACGCACACTCAAAGAACTGCTGGAGGCTCAGTAAACAAAGATTTGGCGATTACCGCCTACAAGCCCAACGGTGGCTTAGAGGACCGCTTCAAACTTGCTGCAGGCACCGAAGACGGCGTCTGGGATTTCGTCCGAACGCACCTGAAGCAACTCCCGGTGTTTGTCTCCAAGAATGGACAGACTGAGGTCGTCGCTGAACGTCAGAACTACTTGCTCTTTGACCGCATGGTGGCCTTCCACGTCCAGCGCGGTGTGACGGTTCCCTTGTCCGCCGCCGAGTTCTACAAGGGATTGGGACGCTTTTCCGAGCGCGACGGTATGTTCTTCCTCCCTGACCAAGTAGTCGAGTATGACAAGAAGCGCATGACGGTCAAGGATGTACTCCAGCTCCAGCTTTTCGTCTCCGACGAGGCATCCGCAATCCAGTGGCTCAAACAGCAATTGACCAAGAAGCCGCAGACCTTCCAGGATATCCACTCGCAGTTTTTGAAAAAGATCGGCGGCTGGCAGAAGCATGAAAAGGCCCTGGAGCTTTCTGAACTGTTGGAGCAGAACTTCCTGCGTTATGACGGTAAGGAAGATGTGCCCAGCCAGATTCACAGCTACCTCTCCTCGAACTTCAAGGAGCTGCGCAACCTGGCCAAGGATGATCCGGCGCTCAAGGCCAAAGGCAAGGACCGCTGGTACGTCCCCGACCCGAACAAGGCCGGTGACCTGGAAAAGCTGCGCGAACGGGCCTTGATGCGCGAATTCGAGGAGTACCGAGAAGCAAAGCAGAAACGCCTGAAGGTGTTCCGCATCGAGGCTGTCCGCGCCGGGTTCAAGAAGGCCTGGCAGGAACGCGACTACGCCACCATCATCGCTGTAGCCCGCAAGATTCCGGACAAGATCCTTCAAGAAGATCCCAAACTTCTTATGTGGTACGACCAGGCGGTAACGAGAGAAGGAGATAACTGAAATGTTTAAACAACTACAAATTCAAAATTTTAAAGGATGGAAAGATACCGGAATCATTGACATGGCTCCCATCACCTTATTCTTTGGGGCGAATAGTTCCGGCAAGTCCAGCATCGGACAGTTCCTGATGATGCTAAAACAGACGATAGAATCTCCTGACCGAAAAGCTGTTTTTTTCCCTGGCGACATTCATTCAGCTGTTCAACTGGGTTCCTACCAGGAAATGGTGTTTCAGCGTAATTTAAAGAACCGGATTATTTTTAAGTATGAGTGGAATCTCTCCTCTAAACTCAAATTTAAGGATGCGTTATCGGAAAAAAGCTATATCGCAGATCAAATGGAATTTGAGGGAACGGTTGGTTTGGAAGATGTTTCCTCTCGGAAAATATGTATTGAGCAATTGAAATACATTCTTTCGCTGAATAGTGAGATGCTCCTCTCAATTGGCATGGAACGGACTACAGGTAAAAAGCATCAGTATCGTGTCGAAGCGGAAAAATATCCATTGAAGCGCAACCCTGGACACCCGTGGCATCGAGCGGCCCCTGTGCGGTTCTATGGATTCCCCGACGAAGTGGTGGCGTATCACCAAAATGCTGAATTTGTGCAAAATCTTAACTTGCAACATGAAACATTGTTTAAGTCGCTATTTTACCTCGGTCCACTGCGAACAAAAACAGATCGGCTCTATTCATGGCCAGGTATTACGCCTGCAAGTGTCGGATACTCTGGTGAGAATACAGTTGCCGCGATATTGGCATCACACGGAAGAAAAATCAGCTTCGGTTATAGAAAAGCGACAAAACCCTTGGCACAGATTGTAGCAAAAAGTCTCAAACGCATGGGGCTGATTGAGGAATTTAAGGTTAATGCTATTTCTAAGCAACGGCAGGATTATGAAGTTAAGCTGCGCACCAAGGGCTCAAAGGATTGGGTGGATCTCCCTGATGTTGGTTTTGGCATCTCTCAGGTGCTTCCTGTTTTGGTTCAGTGTTTTTATGCTCCACCAGGATCAATCATCTTGATGGAACAGCCGGAAATTCATTTGCACCCAAGTGCTCAGTCGGCGCTGGCTGATGTGATGATTGATGTTATTAATTCCAGAGAGAACGGCAAGGACAGGAATATTCAGCTAATTATAGAAACTCACTCGGAACACTTTTTACGGCGATTACAAAGGCGAATTGCCGAAGATACCGTTCCTAAAGTAAAAGTGTCAGCATACTTCGCCAATATTACGAAAACGCCTGCCACCTTGGAGCCCCTCCAAATTGATATTTTTGGCAATATCCAGAACTGGCCCGAAAACTTTTTCGGCGATGAAATGGGAGACATAACAGCGCAGGCCAAGGCAGCGATGAAAAAGCGGATGCAGCAGAGTACAAAGAAATCGGAGGCATCCTAATGAGTTTGCCGAAAAAATGCCTTGTCGATACTAATGTGCCCAAAACAGCCAACCTCGCTCTCGACCCGGCGACAATACCTCAAGACTTGACCGGTTGTGTTCTGGCTTGCGTGGAAGCAGTCGAGCATGTGGTTAAAAAAGGCAGTTTGGTTCTCGATTACGGTGATGAAATATTTACTGAATACCGGAGCAACCTTTCACTAAGAGGTCAACCGGGTGTCGGGGATAAATTCATGAAATGGGTTCACGACAATCGGTGGAAATTTCCAAATGTTGACCGAGTAACAATCACAAAAGAAGGCCAGTCATATGTTGAATTTCCCGACCATGACGGTTTGACCCGGTTCGATAACTCTGACCGGAAATTCATCGCTGTTGCAAACGCCCATCCTGCAAAGCCGCCAGTACTACAGGCAACGGATAGCAAGTGGTGGGGCTGGAAGGATTCTTTGAAAGAAGTAGGGATAACAGTCCAGTTCCTGTGTTCTGACTATGTCAAAGCAAAGTACCAGGAAAAAATAGGCAAGTGACGAACGATTTCCACAAATTTCCCAGAACGCCTCATCTGGCAGTCCTCGCTGATAGTGTTATCAGGAACGATAAGGTGATGGCAGAGTCCGAACGGGAAATGTTTCTGCGCCATGAACTCGTGGTGGAAGAAAAGGTTGATGGTGCGAATCTTGGAATTTCCATTGACGTAGAGGGAAATATCCGCGCTCAGAATAGAGGGGCGTACTTGCATCTCCCAAGTGCAGGACAATGGGAAAAACTGTCCGAATGGTTAGCTCCCAAGACTGATATCCTTTTTGAAAAACTCACCGACCGGTATATTTTGTTTGGGGAATGGTGTTATGCGCAGCATTCTATTTTCTATGACCAACTGCCGGATTGGTTTTTGGGATTCGATATATTTGATAAAGAGAGTTTGAAGTTCTTATCATACCCCAGACGTGATGCGGTATTTCGGGATGTCGGCATCTCTGGAATACCTGCCATTAAAAAAGGGCATTTCACCCTGTCAGAACTCAAGAGAATGCTCCCCATTTCACGTCTATGCGATAAACCTGCTGAAGGAATTTATTTGCGTTTTGACCAAGGAGATTGGCTCAAACAGCGCGCTAAGCTGGTACGCCCCGAGTTTATCCAGTCCGTTGGGGCGCATTGGTCACGGAAGGGCATTAGGGCTAATCAGTTGAAACTGGGGGCTCAGGTATGAATCCATCTGAAAATCACCGGCTTGGAAGCAGGAGTGATCCTAAATTTCAAACATTCTAACCTCGAATGGAAGAAGGTCGTGTTGCAGGAAGCAAGGGAATGCAAATGAGCGAAGTGACCATATTCATTAATTTGCGTTTATTCGCGTCTATTCGCGGTTTGAGTAGCTGATGAGTAACTGGCGTGACCAGGTTCTGAAGGAGTTCACTCCCCAGGTCGCCCGCTTGACGCTGGTAGCCGACCCAGATGGTCTCTTGCTGGAAGAAGATATTCTGCACGGGATTCGTGAGCGGGGTTTCGAACTGATCCCCTTCGAGGATCACGTCGCCTTCCGCTATGCCTATGAGTCCAAGTTCCGGTCCCGCTGGGACCGGGGTGAACAGACAGACCTGGTAGTTGTGCTGCGCTCCGGAGCCAACGACCTCGGTTCCCTGCCGTACGATCTACTCCAAGCCGGTCGCCGGCTATACTTCAACCTTGGGGAGATATTTCCCAATCTGAGTTACCCTGTGGTTGCTGCTTTGGATCGTGGAGACCTTGATGCTCTCTTTCGTGCTCAGTTCCAGCATAAGCCCAGTAACATGGGTGATAATGCGACAAAGGAATTCGCGCTGCGCCACGTATTCGAGATTGCACCTGAGCTTATAAAGCAGCCGTCCGATCTGCTGCGTGTCTTGTTGCGCCGTCACTACAGGGGTCAGCGGATACCTGCCATCCTCGACCAACGATTTATCCAGGTGCTAAGGCAGAACGGGCTGTTCGAAGAGTGGCCGCTCGACAAAATCGTTACCGACCGAGAGGCCTTCTTTGCTTTCCTGCAAGAGCGTTGGCCGGTCTTCTTGGATCGCATGGCTGCCATAGAACAGCCAAGGACAGTGAGGGAAGACAAAGCAGTTTACGGACTCCAATACTCCGGCCCATTAGACCTGCCCTTCGATCACGACGACGTCCGCGTTTACATCGACAACCTGTTCATCGAAGGACTGCTTCATTCAGTGTCTCACGAGAACGCCGACGATTTGACTTCGACCTGGGTTGAAGTTGGTATCCAGACCGATCCGGCAAAAGATCGCCATCGCAGACTGGACCGGTTGATCGAGACGATCCGGGACACCATTCCCACAGGGGATGCCAGGCACACTGACTGGTTCCGCTTTGGATACGCCTATGCGGAAATTAGCGTACTCGAACACGAGCTGGGCAGTGGATTGTCGAGTGATGTAAGGGAACGTATCGAGTCACTTCGCTTATCAGTTGATCCGGCATTCCTCACGTGGGTTCAGGACCGGTTTGCCGGTCTGCATAACCAGCCTCCCGTGCCACCGGCAATGCTTCATCACATCCCGAGGGCATTGGCCAGGAAAGTCAGCGACTCACGCGAACAGAAAGTCGCGTTTTTGCTGGTGGATGGTTTGGCTCTGGACCAGTGGATCGTCTTACGTGACGTACTGCAATCTCAAAGGCACAAATTACGTTTCCGCGAAAGCGCCGTGTTTGCATGGATTCCGACCATCACGTCAGTGTCCCGACAGGCTGCCTTTGCCGGTAAGCCGCCGATTTACTTCCCCGCGAGTATCAATACCACGAATAAGGAGCAATATCTGTGGACTCAGTTCTGGGCGGATCAGGGATTAACAGGGCACGCAGTAACTTACGCGAAGGGGCTTGGGGACAGTAACATCGACAAGGTCCGAGAGTTGTTGTCGTACCCGAAGATACGTGTTGCGGGGCTCGTAATCGACAAGGTCGACAAGATTATGCACGGCATGGAACTGGGTGCCGCCGGCATGCACAACCAAGTGCGCCAGTGGGCTATGCAGGGGTTCATGTCCGACCTTATAGACATTCTTCTTGATCAAGGCTTCCAGATTTTTTTGAGTTCCGACCATGGCAATGTTGAGGCAAAAGGCTGTGGGCGGCCAGCTGAAGGTGCGGTCGCAGATATACGAGGCGAACGCGTTCGCGTGTATTCGGACGATCTTTTGCGATCAGCGGTTAAGGAACGCTTTCCGGATGCCATAGAATGGCCGTCGTTTGGTCTGCCGGATGACTATTGTGCCCTGCTGGCTCCACCTCGAAAGGCCTTCATCCGCGCTGGAGAAACCATCGTTGGCCACGGCGGAATCTCTATCGAAGAGTTGATTGTCCCTCTGATTCAAATTGAACGCCTGCCTGTGCGTAACATGCAGACAGAGAGGGAAACATGAACAATCGTCAGCAACAGATTGGTTTCAGCCAACGCATCCGTCTCGAATGGCTCCAGCAGACTGCCAATCTGGTATTGGCCGGAAATGACAAGGGTGCGGTCAACAGCTTGCTACAGGAACTTTTGAAGGATAAGGTCTCCGTCGGCGGAAAGGCTGTACGCGGCAACAAAGAAAAGGCCATCACTATCCTGATGAAGATTTGGCTCAATGTGCCGGGCGAACTGAAGGCCGTTCGCGACGACGGACTTGAGTTGCTAAAAACTCTCCCCCGCAAAGACCAGATTGCCGTTCACTGGGGCATGGCTATGGCCGCCTATCCTTTCTGGGCGACGGTAGCCGCTAACACCGGTCGGCTTCTGCGTCTCCAGGGGACGGTTGCGGCTGCACACGTCCAGCGGCGGGTCCGCGAGCAATATGGAGAGCGAGAGACGGTCTCAAGAGCGGCGCGGCGCGTTATAAGATCCTTTGTCGATTGGGGCGTTTTGAACGAGACGACTGAAAAGGGTGTCTACGGTCAGGGTCTCACACGCTCCATAGATGATCCCAGACTCATCTCCTGGCTTATCGAGGCTTCTCTGCACGCGCGCTCCAACGGCTCTGCCGCGATAAAGGATTTGCTCGTCAGCCCGAGCATCTTCCCGTTTCACCTTATGCACTTGTCAGCAGAGCTCTTAGTTTCGGTCTCGCCTCGTCTCGACCTTTTGCGCCATGGTCTCGATGACGATTTGGTCATGTTACGACAGGACAGCGCCGTGGGCTCCCCAAAGAAAAAAGAAGGGAACAATAGATGATAAACGAGGAAATCGCCCGTTTCTTCAACAACACGAGAGCTTTCATAAAAGGCGAGCCCGATCTGCGTAAAGTCAAGTTTACCGTCGGGTCATGTGGCAAGCGTTAAGGCGGGCATCCCCGGAACGGGGCTGTTTTATAAAATCATGCTCTCAAACAAAAGGACCTGCTGCCGGAATGGGCATATATTGCGTTGACTATGTCATTTTTTTAATATAGCCTTACACGCCTTACACTTGTTGTAATGTTGTACGACATGAACGAGAGGAGAACTTCCTGTGGGTAATATTCCTGAGAAAATTATACTTAAAGACAACGGCACCATTTCTGTGCCTGATTTGCCGATCATTCCCTGCATTGAAGGTGATGGTATAGGCCCTGACATCTGGAAGGCAACCAGGCTGGTACTGGATGCTGCAGTGGAAAAGGCCTATGGAGGAAAGAAAAAGATCTTGTGGAAGGAAATCTTCGCAGGTGAAAAGGCATATCAGCAGACCGGGAAATGGCTGCCGCCTGAGACTCTGGAGGCCATCAAAGAGCACGTAGTCGCAATCAAGGGGCCCCTTACAACCCCGGTGGGTGAAGGGATAAGGAGCCTTAATGTCACCTTGAGACAGGAGCTGGACCTATATGCCTGCGTAAGGCCTGTCCGGTACTTCAAGGGGACTCCAAGCCCGGTTAAGAGGCCGGAAGACATGGATATGATCATCTTTCGCGAAAATACCGAGGACGTGTATGCAGGAATAGAGTGGCAGGAGGGGAGCGAAGATGCCAGGAAGGTCATTCGATTTCTAAAGGATGAAATGGGACAGGACATCAGGCCGGATTCAGGGATCGGAATAAAGCCCATCAGCCGTTTCGGGACCCAGCGCCTGGTCAGAAAGGCTATACGCCATGCCATTGATACGGGTAAGTCCAGCGTTACCCTGGTCCACAAGGGCAACATCATGAAGTATACAGAAGGGGCGTTTAAAAACTGGGGCTATGAGCTGGCAAAAACAGAGTTTCCAAAGGAAACTATCACCGAACAGGAGCAGTGGGATGACTACAATGGCAGACAGCCGGAGGGCAAAATTGTCATAAAGGACCGCATTGCAGATGCCATGTTCCAGCAAATCCTTTTGCGACCAAGGGAATACAGCGTGCTGGCCCTGCCAAACCTGAACGGCGATTACATTTCCGATGCCTGTGCGGCCCAGGTGGGAGGACTTGGCATGGCGCCCGGCGCGAATATCGGTGATGGCTATGCCCTTTTTGAGGCAACCCACGGCACGGCCCCCAAATATACCGGGCTCGACAAGGTCAACCCCGGCTCGCTTATCCTGTCGGGTGCCATGATGCTCGAATATCTCGGATGGAAAGACGCCATGGAAAAAATTCACAGTGCCCTTGAGGCAGCCATTGCCAAAAAGAGGGTGACCTATGACCTGGCAAGACAGATCGAGGGTGCAACCGAAGTAAAGTGCTCGGAGTTTGCCTTATCTATTGTTGAGTCCATGTAAACTAAATTGAGCGATTAGCTTTTAGCGGTTAGCTATTAGTTTAATGGTTATCGGTCTGTCGCCCTGACAAGCAGGATGTTTTACTATTACAAACCCTCACCCATTAGGTGTTATTTCTAATTAACATAATACCTTGATTTTTCAAGGCTAAACGCTAATGGCTAACAGCTAATCGCTCAACTTAGGTGTAAATATATCTGTCAAATGCAGTGGTCCTTTGCCAGGCTCACCCTTGTCATAAGGGACATCCTTTTTCCGCCATGCTGTGCCGCTTGCCAGGCCCGGCTTTCTGCCCCGGCAGGAGACCGTCTGTGTCACGACTGTCTTGAGTCCATAAGGCTCATAGAACCTCCGGTTTGCACTGTCTGCGGCCGGCCGTTTCACTGTCCGCGGGGCACTGGCCACACATGTGGACAGTGCATAAAGGATCCTCCATCCTTTAACACCGCCCGCTCGGTATTTCAGTACCATAGGTCTGTTAGGACCCTCATTCACAGGATTAAATACAACGATGACGGATATGCTCTAAGGGCCCTTTCCTCCCTGGCCATGGAGCATGCGTTGTTGGATCATTTAAAGCCGGACATGGTAATTCCTGTGCCGTTACACTCGAAACGTCTGAGAAAAAGGGGCTTCAACCAGTCCCTCCGGCTTGCCGGGACGATTTTTCCTCATATTCCGCTGGGAATGGATATTCTTACCAGGACATTGAATACTAAACCCCAGACAGAGCTTTCAATGAAAGAAAGGCACAGAAATGTGAGAAATGCCTTTGAGACCGCCAGTCCTCTGCCGGAAGGTGTGGAAATAATACTCCTTCTCGATGATGTCTATACAACCGGAGCTACTGTCAAGGCCTGTGCCAAGGCCCTAAAAAGGGCAGGAGCAAAAGAGGTCCATGTGTTTACTGTGGCAAGGACCGTAATGGTTAATTCATAAGTGCTAAGTTATTTTTGCACCGGATGGACTAATGAACATCGAACATCCAACATCGAATGTTGAATGGGGAAAATCCAAACCTCAATAACCTTCTGTAAATTCAATGAGTTGTAGAATTTCCGAGATGTTCGTTACGAGTATCAAAACGGCTGAAAAGAAACAGAAATAGCTGTTGAATGTTCGGTATTGGATATTTGTTTTTCATTCGACGTTGGACGTTCGATGTTCGACGTTCATCTTTGGCTCATGAATATCGAATATCAAACAAGGAATTTCGAAAGGGTTTTGTAGACAGATTTAGCACTGGGATGTCGCACTACATTGAACTGTTTCCCGGTCTTCTTGCACGTCGCCTTTACTACTTTCAAGGCCCCGTGGCTGTTGATACTGGTGATAAACAAAACGATGTTGGCCTTACAGACCACGTTTTTCAGAACATGCTGTCCATTGGAGCAGTTTCCGTTATGGAAGATGAAGTCAGCGCCCAAGTCATGGATGGTTTTACGGTATTCGGGTTCCAAGCGATCAAGGCCTCCTATCACAGCTACACGCATGCCCTCCAGAGGACATAGGCATTTTTTCTGTTCTGTGCAGTGACTGCAGTCTCCCTTGGCATCCTCAGGGCGGACGAGAGTGAACACGTTACCAGCCTGTGGATTTTCTTCTTTGTCAGGCCATGTGTTCGGCACTACGGACTGTTTTTCATCCTTGACTTGCATATATGATTCAATCAGTTTTTCATGTTCAGTAATTTTTGTATTTGCCTGTTCAAGTTCGTAGGCAAGCTTCTTTGCTTCGCGTTTCAGTGCTGCTTCTCGAAGTGGCCGTTGTCTCAACTCAGCCAACTCCCGGGAGTACCCGGCCAGATTCTTCTTGAGTTCTAATATTTCCGTGTCTTTTTCCTGGAGTTGCTTTTTAAATATAGATTTAACGGAAATCTCAGGTGTATTGACTTCAGAGTGGAACGGATTTTCTTCTGCGGCCTTTCTGCCTTGTTTTTTCTCTGTGACATTGTGATTCAGGACAGAAAGGCCGAGTTTGAGCTGGTTACAATTCTCCATGAGACGCCAGATAAGAGAATGTGCCAGAATTTGGGCCTGTTTGCGCATCTCCGATCTGGAGTCAGTGCTTGCTGCCCATAAAGTTGGAGCAGGCCACTGCCTGTCTCCAATTGACTGTGCCAAATCCTCAGGGGCCAGGGAACGGATCCTCGAACAAGCGGTGGAAAACTGACGTTTGAAATAGCGCTGGAGGTCTTTTGCAACGGATTTCTCCGGATTCTGACCGGCATGATAAAGGCCCCAGAGTTCGTAACCTGGACCCATATTTGTATTGTTGGATTTCAGCCAATACTTTGTACATATCTTGCGCATATCTTTGATGTTCATGGTCATGGCCATGAGCACTGTAAGGATTATGCCGTCGGGCGTTGCAATTTTACCTTCTTTTACGGTACTACATGAAGTAGTAGTAAGGATGTCTTTGGCTTTAACCGTAAGATCAGCCCGGTTTTTTGGATTTGCCGTGACATTTTTCATAACTGTCTCCTAACAGATATTATATTTTGAGATTCAATTGCAATTATTGGCTGAATTAATGTCTTGTCCATGCATACCGGCGCGGTTGTTATGTTTCACCTCATTTTCCACCTGCAAGGGCAGGAAGACCTCGAAGGTGCTCCCTTCCCCAGGGACGCTTGTCACATCAATCCATCCGCTCCGTCGACGTATCAGGGCAAAGACAATAGCCAGGCCCCATCCCCGCTTTCGGTTTTTTCCATTCACTTCTTTGGTGGAAAAGAGGGGATCGAAAATCCGGTCAAGTACGTCTTTGGGTATGCCTGGTCCATAATCGCACACGGAAAGGACTGCAAAGGTCCCTGGATAAGCGTTGCCGTGCTGCCGGCAGTAAGAACCGTCAACAGTGCGTTTGAAAGTACCAACAAGCAGGTCTCCTCCTTCTATCATGGCCTCTTGGACGTTAGCTGTAAGATTGCTCAATATCCGCCATATGTCGCCCTGGCTTAACAGAATCGGAAGGGGATTGCCGCAGTGAGTAAAATGCAGATTGATATTCTCTTTGAAAGATGATCTCAGGGCATCAAGGACCAGTTTTACCTCTACGTTTAAATCCCTGTGGGCCAACTCCACTGTGATTTCGTCAGGTCCGAGGGCCTGCAGGCGATTAACCAGACCTTCCATGTTGTCCAGGACCTTGCGTACAGCCAGTACCTTCTGTCGTATATCAGCTTGAGGAAATTCCCTTTCGAGCCGGTACACTGTGGCCGCGATGGTTAGCAGACCGTTGCTGAGGTCATGACACAGGCCACTGGCCAGGTGCTCCATGGATTCCATTTTCTGGATCTGGATGAACTCCGCCACTGCGTGATCTGTGGAATCCAAAAGGCCCCGGATTGTGTTCAGAGAGTCACGGACGCCGGCAAGTGCTGTGCCGCTGCCAACAGCAAATTGCGCTACATTCCCTGTAGGTAGCTGTCGTATAACTGAACCGCGTATGGACGTTCGGCCTCCTAACATGGTCTTATCTCCATTCATTGTTTAAACCTTCATTCTCTATTACGAAGCGTTTTGTTACCACTGATCTGCACCGCCTTCCCTGCCTTCCTGCTCGCGGGCACTTTCGCAGGCACATCTGGCACACAACAGGATGAACTATAGGGCGTCCTGTCTTGATGCATGTGTTGGTGCTTTTGTTCATGGCAATGCTCCTTGAAATTATTTACCTTTTTAGTTTTGCTCCCCACATAAAGCATTCAGAACCATTTCCTGTTTACTGATAAACTAAATGCGTTACATTTGCAATAGGTAAGTAAAAAAATATTTTGGAATAACGTAATTTCTCAATAAGTTGGGGTAGATTACATTTTGCGACTATCCAATGGATTCCGGCTTTCGCCGGAATGACAGGCAGTTACATCCAATCGTCATTCCCGCGAAGGCGGGAATCCAGTGACTGTTACCCAGGCTCATTGAGAAATCACATTAAAACTGGATAACAACTCGATTCATCAGCTCTAATTTCCAATTTCCAACATAACAAAGTGTAAACTACTTTTGGCTTGCCATGAAGGATGCCGAACAACGAATATCGAATATCGAACAAGGAACCGCAGAATGTCGAAGGGAAGTAAAAATTTTGTGTTTTCGTGATTGGTTTTGAATGGTTTCTTAACCGCATAAAAAAAAGCGCTGGTCAAAATATTAACCAGCGCTTTATTGCTGAATGAAATTATTTAGGATAGAAATCTTAGAATTCGACAGCTAATTGACCGAAGACCAGATCCCGTGTGTTTCG
>DFBQ01000147.1 GCA_002367355.1 Deltaproteobacteria bacterium UBA3076
CCGCGATAGCGGTTCAGTTCAACAGGGAATCTGCGCCTTATAGACATCCAAATGTTCAATTAGCTGTTTTTAAAAAGAATTTTTTTAGCTTGACAGGGGTAAGATAGGATGTCCCCTTTTTCAAGGCAGGCTCAAGCCGTCTGAGCTGTTCCTTGGGTGATTGCCAGTTGCGAGAGTACTCTTCTTGATGGAAGTCCACAGGCTCAGGTCCATGCGCCGGGTGCAGTCCAGTTTGTGGGACTTGGTTTGCCGGAGGAAAGGGCCGCGACGATAGGCGATAGAAATCTGTCCACCGAAGCCGTGATTTCTCTGAATGAGGCGGGAACGTGATTCTGTTGGAGCCTTTTCCAGAACGCCGCCCACTGGGTCTGTTTGGCCTCGATGAAAGGCTCAGTGAATGCCTCGATTTCCGCGGGCAGCGTTGTGCCCCGCTGTTCAAAGGTCAGGCGAATGGCCTCGGCCAACTTAGTTCCATCAAAATCGAACTGCCGGGATAATAACCAGATGTCGTAGAAATCCTTCATCCGGCTGTTCAGCATACCCAGCTTGACCATGGCCTCAAGCTTTTCCGCGATAGAGCTCTCACGGCTGTAACAGAGCAGTCGTGGTGCTGGGGAATTCAGCATAGTCGGAAGATCCGATTCTTCAGGCTCTGGATAAACGACGTCACCGAAGCCGATATCAATCTGCATATTGATTCTCGCAGAGCCCAATGCGCCCAGGAACCGAATCCTGATCCCCTCGTAATACGCGTCTTCGGTGATCCGCTCGGCCTGAATGGAATCAGGATCGAAGGCAAGCCCGTCCGTTTCCACATCCACGGTCAAAATGTCCCGGATCTGTGCGACGATGTCGGCTTCCTCGTTGCTCGTTTTTCCCAGCATGTCGATGTCCATGGTCGGACGAAGTTCCGGCGAACGCCAGACTCTCAACATCAAAGCGCCTTTGAGAATAAATCGGTCGGCGTGAGCGGATTGGGATAGCCGGTAGAGGAATCGCTCCATGGCATAGTATTGAAGCAACTCGTTGAATGGCCGTCGGTCGCTTTTGGCCCGGTTGAGGAGGCGTTGCCGGACGGACGCGGGGATGTTTCTGGGAGACTTCATACCGTTGCCTCCAGGTATGGCCGCATCACCTTTTCGACCCGGCAGATCGTGGCGTATTTGAGCAGTTCACCAAGGTCGAACTTCTTTCGTGTCTTGTAGAATTTCAGTGCTTCCAGCACCACGTCCATTCCGATCTTATTACGAAACTTGAAGCAGTCGGCCAGGGTTTTTTCGGGGCTGTAGACTTTGACGTATACTCCATCAATCAGATGCTTTTCAATGCCGGATTTGTATGCTTCATTCGAGAATCTGTGGGCCTGGATGGGAGGATAGTCGAGTGATGGCATCCGTGAGTCCCTTGGCACCGCCACGGAAACATCATGTGGAATCTGGGTTGTGATGTCATGATAGGCCAGTGCGGAGACGAGACAGATAACGGCGTTTGGGAAGCGAAGGCTCACCGTAACCAGATCGGGGTTGCCGATTGGAGGCAGTTCCACCAGCCGATAGATGCCTCTGCTCACCTGCTCGATGACGCCCTTGTCCCTGAGCGAATAAAGCATGTAACGTGTGATACCGTGAGCGATAGCCTCACTCATTCGAAGTTGGCCACCGTGCTTGCGGAAGATTTCTTTAGGCCGTTCTTTCATTTCTGGCTCCAGACAAATAGTCTCCACTTGTTTGCAAGTGGTAACAATATGTCTGATTTCAGCCAAGAAATCAAGGGGAATCTGAAAATTACAGGAACACCGGATCGGTGAGCACCGGCTTGAGGGAGACTGTCTCCTCCCCGATCTGGTCGAGGTTGGCCTGCTCCTATACCAGCATGGCGCAGCGCACGGCGTCGATGATGTGGTCGTTGTCCTTGGAGTAGACCACTCGGCCGTCGTGCAGTGTATAGGTGTGGGTGGCGAACTGGTCTTCGATCTCCAGGTCATTGATGGGGAGCACGGCCTGCCGGCGTTGCAGGGCTCCGGAAATGAGGCTGGTCATGAATTCCTTGGTCCGCTTCCTGATCTCCCGGCCATCGCGGACGGCCAGGGTGATCATTCCCCCGAAGTCGTAACCGCGCAGCCTTCCCTCAAGGGCCAAGTCTTTGTACTTGTCCAAGGTCAACAGCTCCTGGACGACCGCCAGTCCGTTGCCTCCGTTGTCCACCCCGATGTCGGCGGCCGTGTAATACCGGTCCAGGAGAGCGATGGTCTGTGCGATATGAGGATAGGCTACGTGCTTCATCCGGACGCGAAGGATGGGGAAGGGGGACGTTCCTCCAGAATGTGCATAACGCGACTACAGCAGAACACCTGAATATTCTCAACCAGTTTTTATACCTGGTTTGATATAATCCTTTACCTTGGGGCTTTCCCCAGATGATATCGATCGGGTAATACATGAATTCGTGACTCCAAGATACCGAGCAACATCTGCCCCTGAGTACCCTAACTCACGAATTGCAATCCAAGACACTATCCTTCTGGCCTC
>DFBQ01000225.1 GCA_002367355.1 Deltaproteobacteria bacterium UBA3076
TGCCTCGTCTTCCGTCAATTGTCTGGGGCCGATGGCTTTTTTGGCAGCATAGAGCAGAGGATCTGTCCCATCCAGGTTCTTTATGACCGCTTCGGCCTCTGCTACCCCGGTTGACTTGTAAGCGCTCCATCTGTGAGCCCCATCTAACAGGCGGTATCTGCCGGGCTTGTCGGGGTCGGGCTCCACTTCAATGGGCTCAAATTTGAAACCGTCTCTGATGTTTTCGGCAAATATGCCGACACGCCTGAGATCGATCCCCTTCCTCGGATAAATATCTTCATCAAGGATGATTGAGGAAATGGGAATTCTGGTTGCCGGTTTTACCATTGCGCGTATGCTATCGAGCGGAGGAACATCCTTCAGAATGACACCGACTGGGATGGGTTTGTTCGTCGCCTATTTCATCTTGGTCCATCTTTTTAATATCGGTACAGGCACTATTTTCCTTGAGGCTCTTAAGCTGTCATTTTGATGTGTCTGGGGGACCTGATTCTTGAGGACCGCTCACGGATAATCTTTGTGGAGGTAAAGTCCCGGTTAAGCGCTAAATATGGTCTGCCCCAGGAGGCAATAACCTATCACAAAAAGCGTCAGATTATACGTGTTGCCAAGTGGTACCTCCAGAAAAAGGGTTGCCTGGAAAGGGAAATTCGATTTGATGTCTTGGCAATCAGGTTTCAAGGTACTGGAAAACCGATCATTGAACATATACCTTGGGCGCTCGACATAGAAGAGTAAAGGATCAGCAGGGGGCGCCTTACCAAAAAAACGGTCTCTACCTGGTGCATACAGTCGTGGCAGAATTCGAAGCCATCATAGGTTGCAGCGGCCTTGTCCCAAAACCGGCCATCAAGGGCCCGTCCAGTCTCAGGGCTTTGGCACAATGTTTTAGAATATTTTCTCCAGAATTCAGGGGAAGAGGGGAGAATTCCGGCTTGTGTTCCTTGTTCTGGCGATTTGGATTTTTCAGACATGAATGGCATTCCCTTTAATCACATCTCATTTCTCGAAAATCCAGCGCCCTGTCCACAGGGCATTTTGAGCGGAATCACTTCTCGCAGTATTATTATGGTTGACTATAAAGAAGAAAACCTGGAACGGGAAGATAGAATTGACAACTATGATTTTTTGTTATCCCGGGGGATTCTCTCGTCGTATACGGGAAACCCGAGTTCGTCTATTACGTTCAGCACACGATAGACAAACCGCCGTTCAACCTCCAAACGTTCACCGATTTCATCAATGGTCCTTCCCTGGGATCTATACGGATAATATTCTGTGTATTCAATAAGTTAACAAGGTTATGGTTAACTTCTTAATAACTAATGGTAAAATACAGCTAAATCTCAAGATTATGGAGCCTCATATATGTCCTTTATCGTTACACTCAGTGAATATCTTGTTTCTAAAGGGCAAAAGAGCATTGATTAAGTATGCCTGAGCAGCCCGAAATCAGATAAAAAAAGGAAAATAAAATGAGCAAGAAAGGCACAAACCAGGAAGAACGTAGCTTAAAGGATTACGGGATCATCTACCTTTCAGGCGAGATAGATGACAGTACGTCGGAGAGCGTGTGCAAAGAGATCATAGAAAATAACATAAAGAGTGAAGTGGACCACATACAGATGATTATCAACTCGTCCGGCGGTTCATGTCCGGCCGCTTTTGCCATTATTGACATCATGGAATGGTCACGCATCCCGATTTACACCACTGGAATAGGGATGATCGCCTCTATGGGGCTATTGCTTTTCATGTCCGGGGCCAAGGGACGGAGAGTGATCACCCCCCGGACCTCGATTCTCTCCCACCGGTTCAGTTGGATAAGGGCGGGGAATCACAGCCAGTTGCTGGCAAATCGCAAGGAGGAGGACATGGAGCACAGGAGGATCGTTGACCACTACCTCCGCTACACCAGTGTGGGATCGAAAAAGGAACTGGAAGAGTATCTGTTGCGGGATGTGGACACCTGGCTGTCTCCGGAAGAGACTGTCAAGTACGGCATAGCCGACATTGTCGAACCTGTTCAGCGGCAGATCGCTGCTTGAACCAGTTTTAAAACTTGACATACGAAATTTATGAAGGAGCTTAAACCATGCACAGCCTGATGAGTTGTCTTCACTCAGAATCAGAGGCCACAGGACACTTCAATGCCGTTCTTGCTGACGAAGTCAGATATGTCGAGCAGGACGGAGAATATTTCAAGGACAACCTGGAATATCTCCAGGCCCTGGAGGTGGAAGCAGAAATGCGGTTAGCCGCTGCATATTTCCGCATAAAAAAGCTTTCCGAACCTACTGACATGGAAGATATGCCCCCGCTGATAGAGGCAGATGGACATCATGCAAGGGGTAATCTCGAGGATTTGCTTGCCGAGCATGAAGAAAGTCATCGTAAAATGGTCAGAAACTCGCTTGCAAGAGGAATACAACTGAACTTTGAAACACTGTGTGCCAACTACGGCCTTAATGAGTTTGAGCGGTCTGTCCTCCTGCTCTTTTTCATAAGCAATACCAGTCTGGGATTCAAGGACAAGATTGAGTCGAGTCATATTGACCACTGGCATGTCAGTAATGACGGACTGACTGTCGGCACCATTCTTTCAATACTGTGCTCCGGTTACCGGGATCAGATACTTAAAAGAAAGTACTTCAGCATTGATAGTCCATTGGTAAAACATGAAATTATCATCACAAACAACATCTTTAGTAATCCGAATATCCTTGATGCTGAGATGGAACTACACGAAAGGATAACAAGATATATCCTTGGCGATAATTATAGATATAATACAGACCTTATGTGCATCTCTACTGAGAAGGCCAATGTTCAATTGGATCAAGTCGTGCTGGAGCCGGGTCTTAAGCAGGATACTGTCCAATTGGCCGAAAGTTATGCCATTCGCGGCGAAAAAGGCGCGGAACTTTCTCTTGATGAGTTTTATGGATATGGAACAGGGCTCTCCTTTCTTTTCCATGGTCCCTCGGGCACGGGCAAAACCGCGCTGGCCCATGCCCTGGCAAATCATCTCAACATGCCGTTGCTCAGCCTGAATGTTGATGGCCTTGACAACTATGACCTCAGCTTTGAAGACGCCATCAAATATATGTTCAGGGAAGCCCGGCTTTCAAACTGCATCGTGTTCCTGGACGAGTGCGATGATCTATTGAGAGAAGACAGTCATGACAGCAGGACCTTTCTTATTGAAATCGAAAAATCGCAATGTATCACCATCATGGCCACAAATAAGGTAGTGGACCTTGATCCGGCCCTTGACCGCCGGATTTCCATGAAAGTCCCATTTATTCTGCCTGATGAAGGACCGCGGACCGAAATATGGAAGGCCCTTGTGCCACCCAAAGTCACAATAGCCAGTGATGTAGATTTTCGAGAGTTTGCGAAAAAA
The DNA here is from genome assembly GCA_002367355.1 of Deltaproteobacteria bacterium UBA3076. GTDB lineage: Bacteria > Desulfobacterota > Dissulfuribacteria > Dissulfuribacterales > UBA3076 > UBA3076. The sequence goes on from DFBQ01000225.1 coordinate 3,407, forward strand.
TACGTCTTTACCGGCGGCCTTATCAAGAATACGATTTTTATGGCCATCAACAACACTCTAAAGAAAAACGGCAAGGCAAACGTAACCGTCAATTCCGAGATGATTCACAAGGCCGCAGCCTACCAAGCCCAGAGCATGTTTGCCCAGAATGGGATGGGAGAGATCTACCTTCCGGAAACAGAAATGGAAGAGCTGGGCATCAAGAATCAGGACAGAAGCAAGCTCATGGAACTGGGGTCTGTTTACCACCGCCTGCGCCGGGAAAACCTGGGCCTGAGTTGCGTGCTCAACGTCTCTGATATCCAGACCGGCATCGACTGCGTGGATGCGGTTGCTGCAAGATGCAATGCCAGAGTAAGGCGTTTTTCGCTTTCTGATGTTACATCTGAGCAATGCTACAATGGAAACAGGATTCGGGATCCCTTTACGCAGAAAGAGATGACAGTCCTTGATTATGCCTTTGAGGTCCGAACCGGTTATGAAATCATAACGCTTTTTATAGACCATGAGGGCGTCTTTGGGGATTTCTCCAGCTTCAAGGACACCCAGAGCCAGTTCCAGTCAAGAAGCAAGTTCCTGGAAAGATTGCGGACCTTTCAGGGCATGCTGTTCGTAGTCACTACTTCCCCGGAAACCTTTCTGCCCCCGGAATTTGCCTGTTCCCTGCATATCAACTACCCTGCCGAGGAGTTGCAGATCCGCCACTGGGAGAACATCCTCAGGGATAGTGATCAGGACAATAATCAAATCCTTGACCTTGTGGAACGCTATCCCATGCATCTTCGAGAGATCGACCTTGTCGCACGCCAGGCCAAGGTAGCAGCCATGCTGGACAACCAGGCCGGCGGTCTCACTCTCGATGAAATCTACAAGGCCATCAGGAGAATACGAAAGGAAACAGCCATACCGGTCCTGTTCGGGGAAAAAGGGACATAAGCGCCCACTTAAAC
>DFBQ01000085.1 GCA_002367355.1 Deltaproteobacteria bacterium UBA3076
TCAGGTGGTGATCGGTTCCTGTACGAATGGTCGTCTGGAGGACCTGGCCCTGGCCGCTGATGTTATATCCGGACGGCGGGTGTCAAAAGGTCTGAGACTCATTGTCCTTCCTACAACTCCCACAGTGTATATCCAGGCCCTTGAGAAGGGATTTCTCACGATTTTTCTGAATGCCGGCGCGGTAATAGGGCCACCTACCTGCGGCCCCTGTCTTGGAGGGCATATGGGGGTTCTTGCCAAGGGGGAACGGGCGCTTTCCACGACAAACAGGAATTTTGTCGGCCGGATGGGACACCCTGAGAGCGAGGTATATCTGGCGAATCCGGCCATTGCCGCTGCAAGTGCGGTGTTGGGCAGGATCGGAAGTCCTGACGAATTGTAAGGTAATTAGGGATTGGTGATCATGAAAATCAAGGGAAAAGTCTGGAAATTTGGAAAAAATATAGATACGGATGTGATTATTCCGGCACGCTATCTCAATACCTCGGACCCGGCAGAGCTTGCCAAACACTGTATGGAGGATGCTGATCCTGGTTTTTCCAAAAAAATAAAACCAGGAGACATAATAGTTGCGGGGAAAAATTTTGGTTGTGGTTCTTCCAGAGAGCATGCTCCTATAGCCCTTAAGGCAGCGGGCATTGGTTGTGTAATAGCACCGAGCTTTGCCAGGATCTTTTATCGCAACGCCTTTAATATGGGTCTTCCCATATTCGAGTGCGATGAGACAGTCAGTGCCCTCGGAGAGGGCGACGAGGTGGAGGTGGATGCAGATACCGGAGAAATCCGGGATCTGACTACAGGAGATGTCTTCATGGCCCAGCCCATACCTCCGTTTATGCAGGAGTTGATTTCAGATGGGGGATTGATTCCCCATGTGCTTAAAAGTCTGTAAATTTTGAATGTTGAATTTTGAATGCTGAATGTTGAATTAAGGTGGAATTTTTATATATATTTCAATTCACAATTCCAATCGTTTTACCGCAATTCAACATTCAGCATTCAAAATTCAACATTTTCTTCTTATAAAGGATTTAGATAATGAATACTTACAAAATCGCTGTTATCCCAGGGGACGGTACAGGTCCTGAAGTGATAACCGAGGGTGTAAAGGTCCTCAAGGCCGCGTCTAATCGTTTCGGATTTGAGCTTGGTTTCACATGGTATGATTATGGCGGAAAGCGGTATTTGCGAACAGGAGAGGTCCTCCCGGAGGGAGCAGTGGAAGATCTCAAGCAATACAAGGCCATTTATCTCGGGGCTATTGGTCATCCGGATGTAAAGCCGGGTATTCTGGAAAAAGGGATACTCCTTGCCCTGCGATTTGCGCTGGATCAGTATATAAATCTTCGACCGATTATCCTTTATCCCGGCGTAGATACACCCCTTAAGCATAAGGGGCCTGAGGATATAGATTTCGTAGTTGTCCGGGAGAATACTGAAGGTCTATATGTTGGGGCGGGTGGTGTGCTCAAGAAAGATACTCCGGATGAAGTCGCTGTTCAGGAATCTATCAATACCAGAAAAGGTGTGGAACGATGTATCCGTTTTGCCTTTGAGTACTGCAAGCGTCGCAATCAGAAAAAGAAACTGACCCTCTGTGGAAAGACCAATGTCCTCACGTATGCCTTTGACCTGTGGGAACGTACATTCTATGATGTGGCCGGCGGGTACCCTGATATTGCAACAGACTATGCCCATGTGGACGCCACCTGCATGTGGATGGTCAAGAATCCCGAATGGTTTGATGTAATAGTCACTGACAACATGTTCGGGGACATCATTACGGACCTTGGGGCCATGATACAGGGAGGCATGGGGATTGCCGCAGGAGGAAATCTCAATCCGGAGGGTGTCTCCATGTTTGAACCTATAGGTGGCTCGGCTCCCAAGTATACGGGGAAAAATGTCATTAATCCCCTGGCTGCCATATGTGCCGGCCAGATGATGCTGGACTACCTAGGCGAGATCGAGGCCGCAAAGGCTATTGAAGATGCAGTTAAGAAGGTGGTCAGCCAGGATCTGAAGAGCCTTTCTGCCGGCAGGATGGGCTACAGCACGACTGAGGTAGGGGATTTGGTGATTGAAGAATTGAGGAATTGAGTGATTTGGTGATTGGGAAGGAGTTATGGCAAAGACTTTTAATGTTGCAGTAGCTGGTGCCACCGGTGCGGTCGGCCAGACCATGATAAGGGTCCTGGAGGAACGGGATTTCCCTGTGAGAGAGATCCGTTTTTTGGCCTCTGAACGTTCCGAAGGAAAGGAACTCTCATTCAAGACAGAGAAGGTCCGGGTCCGGAAGCTTGATCACGACTCCTTTGATGGTATTGATATCGCAATTTTTTCTGCCGGTGGAGACAGGAGCCTCACCTTTGCTCCTTCGGCTGCCAGGGCCGGCGCGGTAGTTGTGGACAACTCGAACGCATGGCGCATGGATCCCGAAATACCTCTGGTGGTGCCGGAGGTGAACCCCCATGCTGTTTCAGGATACAAGGCAAAAGGCATTATTGCCAATCCCAATTGCTCCACCATCCAGATGGTTGTGGCCCTTAAGCCATTGTATGACTATGCCCGGATAAAACGCGTTGTCGTATCTACTTATCAGGCCGTATCGGGTTCCGGGAAAAAGGCCATAGATGAGCTTAAGGATCAGGTAAAGGCCTGGGCTGAGGGCAGAATTCCGGAGGCCAGGGTCTATCCGCACCAGATTGCCTTTAATTGCCTTCCCCACATAGATGTCTTCCTGGACAATGGCTATACCAGGGAAGAGATGAAGATGGTGAATGAGACCAGAAAGATCCTTGAAGATCCTGAAATACAGGTCTCTGCAACTGCTGTAAGGGTACCTGTGTTCTATAGTCACTCTGAGGCCGTCAATGTAGAGTTCGAACAGAAGATCAGCGCATCCAAGGCGAGAGAACTCCTTTCCAAGGCACCGGGGATTAAGGTCGTTGATGACCTGTCACGGAATGTCTATCCACTTGCCCTGGATGCCGAAGGACAGGATCTGACCCTTGTCGGCAGAATACGGGAGGACATCTCCCAGGCCAACGGACTTGATTTCTGGGTGGTGGCTGACAACATCAGAAAAGGCGCGGCCACCAACGCCGTTCAGATAGCAGAGTTGCTGGCAGAGAAATATCTGTAGATTGTTAGGCATCCTTCACTTTGTGGTTTACACTTTTTCAACANNATTACGTTAATTAGAAATAACACCCAACGGGTAAAAGTTTGTAATAATAAAACATCCTGTAACCATTAAACTAATAGCTAATCGCTAAAGGCTAATCGCTCAAATTAGGTATCTGAAAGGAGGTATGTCATGACTGAGAAAGCAGGTCGCTATTCTGCGGATTTTGAGAAGGCATTGCAAGTGGGGCGTCCGCCCAATGTAGTTAAGCTTTTCCCAAACTCAAAGGCCCTTCTGGTAAGTGGTAAGGTCATTGACAGGGCGATGCGGGCCAAAGGCAAGGCCATGACCATTGCAGCTAATGGCAGAAACTATCTTGTCATTCGTGGCGTTTTGGCTGCCGCGCAGAGGGCCGACGCGGCTATACTAATAGAGATAGCCAGGTCGGAAGGCGGCGCAAGCGCTTACTGTGCTGTCAATTACTGGAACATGGCCAGGCAGGTGGATCAGGTCTGCAATGAGCTGGGGATCACAATACCCGTAGCAATTCATGCGGATCACTATGGCATCAAGAAAGAAGAAGATGTTGAGCCGGCCAAGGTAGAGATCCCCACCTTGTTTGAAGCCGGCATGACCTCCGTAGCAATTGATGCATCACACCTCCCGGATGACAAAAACCTCCTTGCAAATCTGCAACTTGCTCCCTTTATCCCCAAATGGGCCGGGCTGGAGACAGAGGTGGGAGAGATCAAAGGGAAAGAAGGGCTTTCAACAGTTGATGAGGCCTTATTCCTGATACAGGGTCTTAACGCCCACGATATCTTCCC
>DFBQ01000172.1 GCA_002367355.1 Deltaproteobacteria bacterium UBA3076
CTTCTGCCAAAATTCTGGCTCAACCGGAATTTGTGTGATGCCCAAACCCGTCAACCGGAATCAGTGTGGTGTATAAAATCAACCTGTTACGCAAAACATTGGTAATTTCTCAATAAGTCCGGGCAAATCATATTTTGCGACTATCTAATGGATTCCCGCCTTCGCGGGAATGACGGGCGCTCACACCCAATCGTCATTCCCGCGAAGGCGGGAATCCAGTGACTGGTACCCGGACTTATTGAGAAATTACTAATTATCCTTGCAGCTCCGGATCTATTTACGATCCCTGACGGAAAAGTGGTGATACTCCAAGTCACTAAAAAAACCCTGAGTCAAAATTGTGGACAATAAAAAAAATATAGATAGTCCGGAAACTCAACAGACAGCAGATGGTCTTTCGTGTCGGCTCCGGCGGGCATGTGTCTCACTAATGGCCTGGGTCTGGTCAACCCCTGAGCCTGATGAGCAAAAATGGCTGAAGTTAATACGGATAGTCATACGGATTCATCTTATAGTATTTCAGGAATTCCAGCGTGACTTCATAACCCTTCGGGCCAGTGCTCTGACCTTCACGGTGGTCCTGTCCCTGGTTCCAATGCTCGCTCTGGGTACCGCAGTGTTAAAGGGCCTGGGCGCCGGAGACCAGATGCGTGAGGCTGCCTATAAATTTATTGACCAGCTTGAGTTGTCTGTGACCCCAGGCAAAGAAAGTGAGGGACAAATCACCTCTGCTGCCGGACCAGTTCCTGCGCTCAAACCTGATACGGACAAGGCAACAGCGGTGGAGCCGGCCCCAAAGGACCTCACTGTCCATCTCCAAAAGGCAGTGGACCACGTCTTTGATTATGTGGATCGTACCAACTTCGCCACATTGGGTGCCTTTGGAATTCTGGGGCTTGTAATCGCAGCGGTTTTTGTCCTGAGCAGCATTGAACAGGCGATGAACGCCATCTGGCAGGCAGAGAGCAGCCGGCCGATCGGCCGGAAAATAATGGACTATTTAGCGCTTATGATTCTGCTCCCGGTAAGCATAAATACAGCCATGGCCACGATGGCAACTCTTCAGAGCCAGGCCCTTCTGATCAGGCTTCAGGGCATGCTGCCTATAACCTGGCTGGGACCTCTTCTTCTGAACGTGGTGCCAATAGTCTTATTGGTAGCCACTTTTACTGTATTATACAGGTTTCTTCCAAATACTAAGGTAAATATTTCTTCTGCCCTGATAGGCGGAGTCTGCGGCGGGATAGGCTGGCTCCTGATACAGGTCATCTATATAAAGCTTCAGATAGGTGTGGCTCGTTACAACGCCATCTATGGCTCCTTTGCCACCCTGCCGCTCTTCCTGATCTGGATGCAGATGGGCTGGGTGGTCTTTCTTGCAGGGGCGGAAATGGCCTTTGCATTTCAGGTATGGCGCAGTTACCTTTGGAAAGGCACGACACTGAACCCGAGCGCCCGGCTGGCTCTTGCTTTTGACATCATGGAAACTACCCTGTCGGATTTCCATGAAAGGCGGGTTACAGACCGGACCAGCCTCGCCCGGCGTCTCAAACAACCGGATTCATGCATAGTAAGCGTCCTGGAAAGTCTCCTTAGTAAGGGCCTGTTAAGGGGAGTTGATGGGGAAAAAGATCGATTCGTACCCGCAGCACCGGCTGAAGAAATCAATCCTGAGGAGATTGTTGATCTCATATACGGCACAGAAGTACCACCTTCTCCAGGAGGCCATATGGCGGAAGAGGGTCTTAAAGCAGCAAGGTCCATCCTGGCTGAGAAAAAATGGCCGGTGCCACAAGCCCTGAAAATTCATAGTAAACGCTCATGAACGAAGGGTTCTCATCGCCGCGGAGGTGGAAGACATCCAACAGGCTCTGCGCTATGCGGAGGGTTGTTCACCATGGAGACAGCCCCCTCAATCCCCTTTTTTCAAAAAGGAAAGTTGTCTATCGAAATGACACATTCATTTAATCCGACTTTTTTCGAGACCGTCAGTATTAATTTATTAAAGATGGAACCAATTTCTGTCGATTAATTGTAGAGGATGAGGCTTACAATATAACGGCTATGGCTGTAGAAAAGGTCATTCTCTGCACTGCGCATAAATACTGAGGAACAAAAATTGAATATTTTTGACTGGATGAACTGGAAAAAATTCATAATTATATTGAATCTTACAATAGCATGGGTCCTTTGCTATCATTTTCCATTTTGCCAGAATCAACCACTTGCAAGTAATTGCCTGTTATGTCATGAGAAGGTTTATTATAGGGGGATGTCCAGTTTCTATATACACGCTCCATTTGATGAAAAAAAATGTGGCAAATGCCACCTGGAGGAAGAAATTACTGAGGGAGAAAGCGATACTTATCAAAATAAAATCCCAAAGCCTGTGGTTTTGAGACAACCGGATTACCTTACCGAACATACCATTTTGCTAAAAAGGCTTAATCTCCAAGCCACTTATGATATCAATGTGAACTTTAAAGATCAGTCAGGAAACACGGCAAGAAAGGAGTTCAGGGGAATCGTGCCGGAAAAGGTACAACATGTCAAAAAAGATGACAAAATGCCTCCGAAAATATACCAAATCAAAGCATGGCCTTCGGTGCAGAGGGTATTTCTTGAAACATTGATCACGTGGGAGACTGACGAACCATCAACATCCTGTGTGGAATATGGGCTCTCAGATCGTTATGACCAAATAAGTGAAGAGGATGACACCCTGATGAAGAACCATAAGGCCTGCATTTATAAACTAAAAAAGCAAAAAGGCTACCACTTCAGAGTAAAATCCCGGGATATCTTTGGCAACGAAGCTATATCAGATGATTATACGTTTAATACCTCAAAGATATCATCAGTGTCGGATAGTGGCCAAACAGATGCTGATAATATGAATGATGGAAGTTTGGCAATAGAAAAAGCCAGTACCTTTCTTGTGAACTCTGATCTATGGTTATTTCTGGAAACTAATGAGCCTTCAAGAGTAATTATTAAATACAAGAAAGTAAAAGAACCGGTCAAGGCAGAAAAGCCACAAATTCTGTCAGTCACTGATGACAAAAAGAGATGTGCTGGGCTATCTGCGGGCAAGGACCTGACAATTGATGCCTGTTACCAATGCCATCCCCCCAAGGTCTTGGGTGTCTCTCACCCTGTTGGAGTGCCTGCTAAAAAGACAACAATAATCCCCGACGATTTGCCCACGCTGAAAGGCGGCATTATCACCTGTGTAACTTGCCATGATAGTCATGGCAGTAATTTTAAATATTTTACTCGAAAGAAAGTAACTGAGGATATCTGCACCACCTGTCACAAGGGCTACGGGACTTAGGGCCTGTCACGAAATAACTATCGCAATCTTGCACTATTTATTTTCTGAACGACCCTTAGCTCTGCTTGTGTTTCGTGTTTCACAACAAGGAGATATCATGCCGAATAAAAAGAACTACAAGCGCAAAAAATTTTTTAACCTGTCGATAAAAAGAGGTCTGCAGTTCCGGATGCTTGTAAAGATTTGGTTAATAGTCCTTGCCTCGCTGCTTGTCACAGGCGTTATTTTTTATTTTTACAGCGATATTAATGTTGGGACCTCTTATCGCCAGTTTCATGTAAAGGCAAATAACTTTCTCGACTTTCTCCTTCCTGTGCTCTTAACCGGCTTTTTTGCGAGCCTAATCCTGGGTGTTGTTGGGGCCCTTTTCTTTCCCCATTCCTTTGCCGGTCCCCTTTACAGGATAGAGAAGGAACTTGTTGACATAGGCAAAGGCGATCTCAAAAAAGAGATAAGCCTTCGGAAAGGGGATGAGGTCAAAGATCTGGCAGATGCCATTAATGTAATGGTGTCCAATTTAAGAAATCAGATCAAATCAATCAGTGACATGTCGGGAGAAATCAGAGAACTTATTGAACGATCCGATTCTGAAAGCCCCCCAGAGACATTGAAAAAGATAAAAGGCGTAAATGAAAATCTTCAACATGCCTTAAAGAAATTCAAGCTGTAACCGTTCATTTTATTATTTCAGGGCGATAAGGTAACTTCTCAATAAGTCTGGGCAACAGTCACTGGATTCCCGCCTTCGCGGGAATGACGATTGGGTGTGAGCGCCTGTCATTCCCGCGAAGGNNAGGCGGGAATCCAGTGGATAGTCGCAAAATATGAATAGAATAACAGCAACTTCCTGGTGGTGGGAAAAGATCAATTGTATTTTAATACAACGGTAGGACCATTTATGGTACCCTCACCAGAGGGGGTGGTTTCAACCAAATAATGAAAAAAAAGACAAGATCCGTATTGTTCGACATGGACGGGGTAATCCTTGACAGCATGCCATATCATGTAAGGGCCTGGCAGAAGGCACTGTCCGAGCAAGGGTTTTCAGTATCTGCTGAGCTTCTCTACCTCCACGAGGGTGCAATTGAGCCGGATACAGCCGCGGCGATCTTCCAGGACAATGAACGTTCCATAGATGCTCACATGTTCCATGAGATACTGGAGCGCCAGATGGAGATATTCGCCGCCCATTACCAGCCCATGATCAAGCCGTTTCCAGAGGTGACGCAGATCCTGAAACGGCTCTGCGATGCCGGGTGTCAACTTGCCTTGGTCACAAGCTCTCACGTGGAAATCCTCAAAAAGGTCCTTCCACCTGAGATCAAGTGCTATATGGACCACATTGTCACTGGAGATCAGGTTAACAGAAGAAAACCATTTCCCGATCCATTTCTGGCAGCCCTTTCAGCCCTTGGGCAGGGGCCGGAGGCATGCCTTGTGGTGGAAAACGCCCCTGCCGGCATCATGGCTGCCAAGGCCGCGGCCCTTCACTGTGTTGCCCTCACCACCACCCTTTCTGAAGAACACCTGTCTGAGGCGGACGCAGTACTCAGCTCACATGCCGAGCTTATTGATTACCTCTTTGGATAGTAGCTGGGATATGGCGCTGCCACCAAAAGGCCCCACCGTTCTCTTCCGATCCTCTCAACCATACGTGATATTGCAGCAAGGAATTGCTACAGGAAGCATGCGGTCCATTGAACTCACTTTCTCCAGAAGCGCGTCTCCTACTGGAATTTCCTTCATAATGCTTAGCTGGCCCAGTAACAGGACTGTGACAGGCCTCTGCCATCTCCAAAGATAGGTTTCCCTAAAAATTGTTCAATACGGCCCCTTTTAGGGTCTTCCTCATACCACCGGTTTTACCGGTGGTGGCTGATTTTCACAGGCAGCTCAGCCCTATCAGCTAAACCCCACTATGACCAAAGCCACCCTCGCCCCTTGCGGTTGTGGGCAGTGAATCCACTTCTTGCCAGCTTGCCTGCCAGACCCTGGCAAGGATCATCTGGGCTATCCTTTGTTCTCTCTTGATGGTGACAGTCTCGGGTCCAAGATTAATAAGTCCGACTTTTATCTCACCGCGGTAGTCGGCGTCAATAGTGCCGGGTGCGTTAACTACTGTCAGACCGTATTTGATGGCAAGTCCACTCCTGGGCCGGATCTGGAATTCATAACCGTGTGGTAGGGCTACTGCAAGGCCTGTGGGAACAAGACCTATTTCCCCTGGATGCAGCAGGATATCGTGTTGGATCGCTGCAGCCAAATCCATGCCTGCTGATTGTCTGGTTATGTATTCGGGAAGAGGAAGGTCAACTGCATGGGACAGGCGGTTTATCTGTACAACTACAGATAGTCCTTCTGGTGATCTAATAGCCAAGGATTCTATCACATTCAATAAAACCTGTACTCATACCGTGGCGAAGGTTCGATTAGTAAAGATCATTAAATATCGAATATCGAACAAGGAATTTCGAATTATGAAGTTCTGTTGGCCCTTAGTTTGGCAGAGATACTGCTATACGGATTATTCGAACCACAAAATCTAACAGATGATTTTCGAGATTAAATATTTTTCTTTCCTTCGATATTCTGCGGTTCCTTGTTCGATATTCGATATTCGTTGTTACAAATATTCCAGGAATTATTCCGAAGACCCAGAAATTATACCAAAATCACCCCGCCCCTATATTTCACGAGCTGCCCGCAAAAGAACTTGCCAGCTCCTCATACCTTCCGGCCTCTCCATCCGGGATCGGCCCCAGACAGACCAAGGCAGAGCCCCCCTTCAAACACTGTGTTGCCATCTGCTTTATGTCCTCAGGGGTGACTGCATTAATTTTGCGGATTACTTCATCGTAGGAGACGAATTTGCCCAGATTTATTTCATTTTTTGCCAAACGCGTCATGCGGCTGTCTGTGCTTTCAGCAGAGAGCAATAATCCACCCTTGATGTGATCCCTGGCAGCCTCCAGTTCATCGTATTCAATAGATTGATCTGCGAGCTTTTTTAACTCCCCGTGCATTAGCTCCACTGTTTTCGAAAATTGTTTTTCAGAGATACCTGCATAAATTCCCAGCATCCCGGTATCCTGGAACGAGGAGGAAAAGGAATAGACTGAGTAGGCAAGACCCCGTTTTTCCCTTATCTCCTGAAACAGCCGGGAACTCATGGATCCGCCCAGAATGACGTTAAGCAACAGGGCGGGATAGCGTTGAGGGTCTGAGGAACATAGTCCTTCATAGCCCATCAGTACGTGAAGTTGTTCCAGGTCTTTTTTGATAAATTTGACCCCAAGGTGGGGTGCAGGCCTGGAATAAGATGAATGGCCATTGATAAAGGCCAGACCTCCGAAAAGTTCGTTTATCTTGGCAACAAAAGACTCATGTTCCAGGTTACCCGCCGCAGAGATCAGGACCTTTGGGCCTACATAGGCCTTAGCTACAAACTCCTTCAAGGTCTGTGAACTTATTGCGCTAACGTTGTCAACAGTGCCGAGAATGGATTGTCCAAGGTTGCTTCCGGGCCAGTAAAATTTGTTAAAAAGCTCATGTATCAACTCATCAGGGGAGTCCTCAAGCATGCTGATCTCTTGCATTATGACCCGACGTTCTCTTTCCACTTCCTTGTCGTCAAATCTGGAACGGAGAAAAATATCAGAGAGTAAATCCAGTACCCTGTCTAGATGGACATCAAGTACCTTTGCGTGAAAACATGTGATCTCTTTGGAGGTAAAGGCATTGGAAAATCCGCCCATCTGGTCAAAGGCCTTGGCAATGTCCAGAGCCGTACGCCGTTCGGTCCCCTTAAAAATCATATGCTCGATAAAGTGGGAAATGCCTGAGTTGTCGGCATTTTCGTTCCTGGCGCCTATAGTAACCCACACACCGACTGATACTGAGCGGACATTGGGCATGCGCTCAGTAAGCACGCGAATGCCGTTTGGAAGGACGGATTTATTGTATTGCTGGTTCATTTTTGAACAGCAGCTCCCTGCTCGTCGTCCATGGCAGCCTTGCGGCTAAGCTTGATCCTGCCCTGTTGATCTATCCCTATGACTTTCACACGGACTTCGTCACCTTCGGCAAGTATATCCTTTACATTTTTTACATGCCTGTTCTCCAGTTGGGAAATATGCACCAGGCCGTCGGTACCGGGTAATATCTCAACAAACGCCCCGAAGTCCATAATTTTTTTCACGGTCCCAAGGTAGATTTCTCCGACCTCAGCCTCTTTTGTGAGGTCCTCGATCCTTTTGATGGCATCTTCTGCTGCCTCCCCTGAAGAGGAAAAGATGTTCACCTCACCCGAATCATCGACGTCTATCTTTACGCCGGTTTCCGCTATTATGCCACGTATATGCTTCCCCCCGGGGCCGATAAGATCCCGGATCTTTTCCGGGTTGATATTGAGGGTAATGATCTTAGGTGCATACAGGGAAAGGTCCTTTCTGGGATGATCTATCACTTTTTTCATCTTGCCCAGGATAAAGAGTCTCGCATCTTTTGCCTGCATAAGCGCTTTGCTTAAAATATCCCGGCTGATCCCTGAAATCTTGATGTCCATCTGGAGCGCGGTAATCCCTTCCCCGGTCCCTGCTACCTTGAAGTCCATATCGCCCATGTGGTCTTCATCTCCCAGGATATCAGAGAGTATGATAACTTCCCCATTCTCCTTTATAAGGCCCATTGCAACCCCTGCCACCATGTCTCGAATGGGGATGCCGGCATCCATCATGGCAAGTGCCCCTCCACAGACAGTAGCCATGGAGGATGAGCCGTTTGATTCCAAAACCTCTGAAACAATGCGAATAGTGTACGGAAAATCGTCCGCAGGCGGTACTACTCCGGCCAGTGCCCGTTCTGCCAGTACCCCGTGGCCGATGTCTCTTCGTGCCGGACCCCTCATCGGCCTGACTTCACCTACGCTGAAAGGGGTAAAATTATAGTGCAGCATGAAGTGTTTATAATGTTGCCCTGTAGGGGACTCGATCCTCTGTTCATCTTCAGAGCTACCAAGGGTTGCCACAGCCAGCACCTGAGTTTCTCCGCGGGTGAAGACCGCTGAGCCGTGGGTGCGGGGGAGTTCTCCCACAGAGCAGGAAATCGGCCTGACTTCATCAAAAGTCCTGCCGTCGATCCGTCGCTTTTCTTTTGTGATCAAAGTGCGCACCAGCTCCTTTTCAAGGTCCTTCAAGCACGCTGATATTTCCTGTTCACGCCCGGGATGGACTTCAGCCAATGCCTCCTTAACTTCTGTTTTGACGCACTTTATTCCCTCAACCCGTTCGACCTTGGAGGGTATCTGTATGGCTGCAAGCATCTTCTCCCGTGCAGACTCCCTGACCCTATCTGTAAACTCAAGGTCCGAATCGGGCTCGGGGATAGTCATCTTGGGCTTACCCGCCTTTTCAACAAGCTCATCCTGGAGATCGAGCAAAGGCATCAGGGATTCGTGACCGAAAAAGATAGCATCCAGTACTTCCTGTTCTGAAAGTGCCGCGGTCCAACCCTCTACCATAACTATGGCGCTTCTCGTACCGGCAACAATGATGTTAAGATCGGAATTCGAAAGCTGGGTCTTGGTGGGGTTAACTACGAATTTGCCTTCCGCCCTTCCCACTCTTACGCCGGCAATAGGGCCGTCAAATGGTATATCTGAGATACAAAGGGCTGCGGATGCCGCAGTAATGGCAACTACATCAGGATCGACCTCTAGATCCACAGAAAGCATCGTTGCTATTATCTGGGTATCGTAGGCGTATCCATCAGGAAATCTGGGCCGAAGTGGACGATCTATAAGTCGTGAAGTCAGGGTTTCTTTTTCGCTGGGTCTTCCGATCTCCCTGCGGAAATAATTCCCGGGTATTCGACCTGCTCCGTAGAACATCTCCTGGTAGTCTACCATGAGTGGCAGGTAGTCTATTCCTTCTCGTGTTTTACCGGAGGTTACCGCTGTCACTAGGACTACGGTTTCCCCCAGGCTGGCCAAAATGGCGCCGTTGGACTGCTTGGCCAAGCGTCCTGTTTCAAAGGAGAAGGCCATGTCATTTATCTGTGTTTTTAATTTTATCATCTGTTTTGGGGTCCTATTATCCTTCAATAACCAAGAGAGTTACAAGTTCAGTGTATTAAATCCGCAGTTCTCACTCCATGTCTGTCGACTGCCAAGGAGTGTGAACGGTTATTACATCGTATTACTTGCGGATTCCCAGTTCCTTGATAATTTTTCTGTACCGTCCCACATCCTGGTTCTTGAGGTAGTCGAGCAACCTCCTTCTCTGGCCTACAAGTTTTAACAGGCCGCGTCTTGAGCCGTGATCCTTCTTGTGGATCTTGAAGTGCTCGGTGAGATAGCCAATACGGGAACTCAACAGGGCTACTTGAACCTCAGGGGACCCAGTATCAGTCCCGTGGGTTTGGAAGTTCTCTATAATTTCTTTCTTACGTTCCGGATCCAAAACCACCTATTTTTTCCTCCTTCACTATAACTACGATTTTAATTTGTAATAGCATATTCTTTTGGCCAGACTTTTATGGGACGCAGTATTTTGTGGCTATCTGATTTCAGCGCTGTGGGCCATGCCACCACGGATACCAGATCTTTTTCCTGCAGGCTTGAACCATTTTTTATGTAAGGCGGCCTGCAAAGAAGAAGACGCAGATAAGGTAGCTCCACATCTGACTCATGGCCTTGCGATTCCATTAGATCCTTGAGCCTGTTTACAAAAATTGGACGTCCATTCCTTAACTCTGTTGCCATCTCATTATCTATCTCAATGGCAGGGATGTGAGCCAGTGCCTTCCCAATAGGAATAAGGACCTCTGAAAGCCTTTTGTTCTTAAGAATTTCGTCCAGGGTCTCCATTTTCAGGGCCTGCTCTATGTTGAAGGGTCCGCTTCGGGTCCTTCGCAGTCCCGTCACATGACCGCCGCAACCCAGATTTGACCCTAGGTCATGTACAAGTGATCTCACATAGGTACCTTTTGAGCAGTGTACTCTGAAGTCCACCTCGGGTAACCTTATTTCAAGGATCTCAAAGGAGAATACCTGCACCGGCCTAGACTCTTTTTGGACCATTATTCCCTGACGTGCGAATTTGTATAATGGTTTCCCTTTATGCTTGGCTGCCGAAAATGGTGGAGGCGGCTGAAGAAGCCTGCCTGTAAATTCTTTGGCCGCCTTTTGTAAAGAGATTAGGTCAAGACTCGGGGGTAAAGGTTTCTGCTCCGTGATTTTGCCTGCTGCATCGTATGTGTCGGTAGCTACTCCAAGGAGCATAGTCCCTTGATATACCTTGTGACCTGCCATAATAAACTGGATGATCTTTGTCGCCCGTCCCAGACATATGGGCAATACACCTGTGGCAAGTGGATCAAGGGTACCTGCATGTCCGGCTTTTTTAACCTTAAGCCTTTTGCGAACTTCCTGAACCATTCGGAAGGACGTTATGCCAAATGCCTTGTCCATTACCAGGATACCATCAAGCATCGGCTGTTTCCGAGCCCTCAAGATAGGCATTTATTTTATTCAACAGGGTCTGTCTAATTTCGGCTGCTGTCCCGGTCTTGCGGAAACCTGCCGCGTGAAAGTGCCCGCCGCCTCCGAATTCTTTTGCCAGCTTTGCCACATTAAAGAATGATTTTGACCTCATGCTGACAGATACCTGTCCGGCATAGACCTCCTTTATGAAAATGGCAACCTCTACTGTATCTATACACCGGACATGCCCTACAAAGTCATCTGTGTTGTGCTCCGTTGCTCCGCTGACACGAAACATCTCCGGAGTGGCCTGAAGAAGACCTATCTTGCCATGTCCCCTTACCTCAATGGTCCTTAATACAAGGCCTAAAAGGTGTTGTCTGCATAGAGAATAGTTTTGATAAAGTTGGTTCGCAACGGCATAGGGATTTGCGCCGTGGGCCACGAGGTCCCCGGCCATCCGGAAAGCAGTCTCGTTCGTATTACTATGACGGAAACACCCTGTGTCTGACAATATGGCAGCATAGAGATTTGTGGCGATGTCTTCTGTTATAGGCCATCCAAGTCCTTTGATGATCCACAGGACTATGGCCCCTGCGGCAAAAATGTCCGGAGATATATAGCTTATGCAATGAGGGTGTTTTGTCCCCGGAGTTTGGACACAGAACGGGGCCTGACTCAGGTGATGATCCAGAACGACAATAAGTGAGGCCTGTTCTATCAACCTTTGCGCCTGCTTTCCGATCCTGTGAGGTTCATTGCAGTCAAGGACCACCAGAGTGGTCTTTTCAGGCAGCGGATTGGCCACTTCATTGACCAGGTACTGAGAGCCTGGGAGAAATTGAAGTGAAGCCGGCACGGGATCTTCTATAAAAAGGGTTACGTCTCTCCCTGCGTCCTTAAGGGCAAGGCCCAAGCCCAATACAGAACCCAAAGCATCTCCGTCCGGCTTGACATGACAGGTCAAAAGGAGACGATCAGATGCATTAATGGCATCTACCGCAGCCTTCAGTGTCTTGGTATCTTTGGGTAAAACTTCAGTCACAGTGTTTCTCAATTCTCTGTCTGTTGGCCGGTTTGCACACTGGCAAGGAGTCTTTCTATCTTTTCCTGGTCATCCAGGCTCCGGTCCAGTTGAAAATGCAGTTCAGGTATCCGTCTGAGGTCAAGGCGGTGTCCCAGAGTTCGCCGTATGAAGCCCTTAGCCTTATTTAGCCCTTCCAGCACAGATTCCCTTTCAGGCCCATTTCCAAGAACCGAAATAAAAAACTTTGCGTGACGGAGGTCTTCTGAGACCTTTACCTGCATTATGGTCACCAGCCCTTGGATCCTTGGATCCTTAATTTCACTAAGCAGCATGTCTGCCATTTCTTTCCTGAGGAGATCCTCTATCCGTCTGGAACGGGGGAACATGTGGGGCATGATTTCTTCTTATTTTCCCATGTTAATAATTTCGATATCTGTATCAATAACCTCTACCAGACAGGTCCTTTCAATGAATTCCAGGATCTTATCCAGGACGGAGTTGATTATTGGCTGGCTATTTCCTATTGTGGATATTCCTATCTCCGCCCTTTGCCATACATCGTTCAGGGCGATTTCTGATACAGCAACATTGAAACGGCTACGCACCTGGCCAATCAAACTCTTAACCACTCGCCGTTTCCCCTTTAACGAATGGTTTCCGGGCAGTCTTACCCTGAGCCTGATTATCCCCACGATCATTTATCAATCAGAAGTCTTCTTCTCCCCGGCATTATATACAGGTTCTCCAAGGACCGGGGTTTTTTCTTCCATTACATAGGCCTCTATTACGTCCCCCATTTTTACGTCATTGAACCTTTCAAGGCCGATTCCGCATTCGTACCCGGCCTGGACTTCTTTTACGTCCTCTTTAAATCGACGAAGAGATGCTATCTTGCCGTTATAGGCCACAACGTTGTCTCTTAAGAGCCTGGCCTGAACATTTCTCTGGATCAAGCCCTCCAGCACATAGCTCCCCGCCACTGTACCGACTTTGGCAATGTGGAAGACGTCACGCACCTCGGCGCGTCCCAGGGTCTTCTCCTTATAAACAGGTTCCAACAGCCCGACCATGGCGCTTTTAATCTCCTCTATGGCATGGTAAATGACATCATAGAAGCGGATGTCCACATGTTCCCGCTCGGCCAAGATCTTCGCCTGCGGGCTGGGTTTTACATTGAAGCCTATGATGATTGCATCTGAGGCAGATGCCAGCAAGACATCGGATTCGGTAATGGCTCCGATACCGCTTCTGACGAAATTCACCTTTATCTCTTGAGTGCTGAGCCTGCTCAATGCCTCTATAAGGGCCTCTACAGAGCCCTGAACATCTGTCTTGAGGACTATATTAAGTTCCTTGAGTTCCTCCTCCTTGAGTTTTTCAAAAACATTTTCCAGAGTTACTTTGCTGCTCTTGAACAATTCTGTCTCTCTGATCTTGCGGTGGCGATACCCAGCCACTTCTCTGGCCTTTTTGTCGTCAGAAAGTACTGTGAATTCATTCCCCGCCTCCGGTACGCCGGAGAGACCTTGGATTTCCACAGGCATGGAGGGACCTGCAGTCTTTATCCTTTCACCCTTGTCGTCGAACATGGCCCTCACTCTGCCGTGGTGTATACCACAGACCATAGCGTCACCTATGTGCAGCGTCCCTTCTGAAATCAGCAGGGTAGCCACAGGACCACGCCCCTTGTCCAGCTTCGCCTCTATCACGTTACCTCTGGCAGGCCGATTGGGGTCTGCCTTGAGTTCCATCACCTCGGCCTGGATGGCCATCATCTCAAGCAGTTCTTCGATTCCTGTTTTTTCTTTGGCTGAGATGTTGATGCAAATGGTCTCTCCACCCCAATCCTCCGGAATCAATCCCAGTTCAGCAAGTTCCCCTTTCACCTTTTCCGGATTCGCCCCTGGCTTGTCAATCTTGTTGATTGCTACAATGATGGGCACCTCGGCTGCCCGAGCGTGATCTATGGCCTCACGTGTCTGGGCCATTACGCCGTCATCCGCTGCCACCAGCAGGATCACGATATCAGTAACTTTGGCCCCGCGAGATCTCATAGCTGTGAATGCTTCATGGCCCGGTGTATCCAGAAAGACTACTTCCTGGCCGGAGGGAAGTGTGACGTGATATGCGCCTATGTGCTGGGTGATGCCACCTGCCTCCTTTGAGGCTACATCCGCTTTGCGTATGGCATCCAGGAGTGAAGTCTTTCCATGATCTACATGGCCCATGATTGTAATCACAGGAGGTCTTGGCACAGGCTCGCCTTCCTGGACATCCTTCATGTGGACCAGGTCCTCAGCCACGGACTTCTTCTCCAGCTCATAGTCAAATCCGGATGCCACAATGCTGGCTACGTCGTAATCGATGGACTGATTTACCGTGGCCATTATGTCCAGCCCCATGAGCTTCATTATAACGTCTCCTGCCTTGACGCCCATCCGCTTGGCAAGCTCACCTACCTGAATAGTCTCATATATGGCAAACTTTTGTTTGCTTGCTTTGGGGGGCGCAGTGCCGGGCCTATGGATAACCCCCTTCTTTTGTCCTGAATCGCCATAGATTCCGGAAACCCCGGTTTTCTTCCGGCCGGATGCTGTGATACCGATCTCTTCTGCAAGAATTTTGTTTATATGTCTCTGTCTTCCCTTTCGCTTGGGAGTAACCCGACGCTTTTTGAGTGATCCTCCCAACTCCGACATCTGGACTATTCTTTTGCCCTTTTTTCTGTCCTTTTTTTCAGAGGCTACAGAAATATCAACTAAAGGAACCGACGGTTCTACAGCATGTACATCTATGTGAGAGGGCTTTTTAGGCCGGCGGGTAGGACTTTTAGGTTTATTGTTCGGCTGCTGGGTGATTTTAATCCTAGGCCGGTCAAGGATTTTTACAAAGCTTTTGGGTTTAGGAGCAATTTTGGGTAGAACAGGTTGTTTCTCAGGCAGGGACTCTTCCACTACTTCTGTTGCGATCTCGGTCACCTTTTGCCCGGATTCAATTTCTAACTGTTCTGCTTCAGTAGCCGGGGCTTCTCCCTCAGCCTTAATTTCTTCCTCCTCCCTGACGACAGGGATAGCCCCTTCCGCTTTTTCCTCCGTCACCGCAGCCTCTTTCACAGACACCTTGGCAACGACCTTCTCTTCAAATTCAGTTGGACGAACAATCTTTTTGAGGATA
Organism: Deltaproteobacteria bacterium UBA3076; assembly: GCA_002367355.1. Classification (GTDB taxonomy): domain Bacteria; phylum Desulfobacterota; class Dissulfuribacteria; order Dissulfuribacterales; family UBA3076; genus UBA3076. The sequence continues at coordinate 15,016 of DFBQ01000172.1, forward strand.
ATTTTTCGGTGCCTGAGACGCACTGTGGTTTTGGGCTTGACCTCTTGTTCTTTCTTTTCTGCCGCATGTGCTTTGTCCTTGAGCTTGCGGCGGATATCCCGGGCCTCATAGTCCTCAAGCGTACTCATGTAGTTCTTGATGTTGTAGCCAAGATCCATAATCTTGGTCGCCATCTCTTTGCTGGCTATTCCGAATTCCTTGGCCAGCTCATGGACTCTGATTTTAGCCATGCCTGTCTTAACCCCCGGCAATATAACTCTTCTTAAAAGAGCCGGTTAGGCTCTTATGTATTAGTACATCCTGGATTGGCCCGTTTATTTTTTTGTTGTTACCACCATTCATTTTATAATTTTATTGAGAATACCCCATCTGCAGCATTGCTTCAATTTTTCAGTCTGACCGTGTGGCTACACGCAGACATGTCTTGTGACATATCACCAAGTAAGTCTTATTCCTCGGAATTTTCGTGCAGTGTGTCCAGAACATTTTGAGCAAAATTATTTTGAGACTCGTGGTCTTCGGCTTTCTCTTCTGTCTCAGGCAAATCCTCTTTTTCGGTTCCGGCCTCTTCACCGGTATCTGTTTCTTCAGCTATGGCATCCTCTTTTTCAGCTTCCTTTTCCTCTATCAGCTTTTTGGCCTCTTCCACCAATGAGTTTATCAACTCCGTACTCAGGTTAGTTTCCTGTGTGAGTTCATCAGGATCAGCCTGAGCAAGAAGTTCAAGTGAGGTAATGCCCAGGTCATAAATTTTGTCCGCTATGTTCTCTGTCATAACGGATATCTCTAATAATGAATAATAGTCAGGGTCCTGGTAGTGTTGATAGCGGGTCTCACTCCTTACATCTATTCTCCAACCCATGAGTTTGGCGGCAAGACGCACGTTTTGCCCCTGGCGTCCGATGGCAAGAGAGAGCTGGTCATCCGGCACGATAACTTCCAATGACAGGTTGGAATCATCTACTATAACCCTGGAACATTCGGCAGGGGCCAAGGCATTGTAGATATACTTTGCCGGATCAGGACTCCATGGCACTATATCTATTTTCTCGCCCCTGAGTTCCTGGACCACTGCCTGAACCCTTGAGCCCCGCATTCCCACACAAGCCCCGACGGGATCCACATCAGACTCGCTGGAGCTTACAGCGATCTTGGATCTGCTTCCGGGTTCTCTGCTCACTCCCATGATCTGGACTATCCCATCGGAGATCTCCGGCACTTCCAGCTCAAAGAGCTTAATCAAGAATTCCGGATGGGTCCTGGATAAGACGATCTGGGGTTCCCTTTGCGTATCTTTCACTTCGATGATGTAGGCACGGAGCCTGTCACCACGGCGGTAGCTTTCGCTGGAAATTTGCTCAGATGTGGGCAGGATAGCTTCTGTTCGCCCAAGGTTGATTATGACATTTCCCCTTTCATAGCGTTGGATAATGCCGTTTATGACTTCGCCTTTCCGGTTTTTGAACTCCTCATAAATAAGATCCCTTTCAGCGGTCTTCATTTTCTGGATGATGACCTGTCTGGCTGACTGGGCTGCTATTCGCCCCAGGGCTGAAATATCCATTCTGGTGCCGATACAGTCCTCCAATTCACATTTGGAGTCAAGCTCTTTAGCCTCTTCCAGGGAAATTTCTGTTTCCTTGTCACGAGCCTCTTCTACTACAGTACGATATTGAAATACCTCAATTTCTCCTTGGGCATTGTTAAAATTGACTTCCAGGTCAAGGCGTACACCGTATCGTTTTTTGACAGCCGATTTGATTGCTTCCTCAAGAGCAGCAATAAGGATATCACGGTCCAAACCTTTTTCCCTGCTTACCTGATCTATGATCATCTTGAGTTCTGAACCCATATTTTATTCCTTATATAAATTTATGAATTTAGGAATTGAGGAATTAAATTGAATCCCTCAATCCTTCAATCCGCAATTTCTCAATCAACGCACTTAAATTATGTCCAGCCGTGCCTTGGCTACCAGCTCAAAAGGGATATTAAAGATCGTTTTTTCTGAGGAAACGACTATAAAATTTTCTTTTGTCCCATTCAAAATGCCTTTAAAATTTCTGCGGCTGTCTATTGGTTCTCTGGTCTTGATCAAGACCTTCTGACCGGCAAAACGTTCAAAATCATCCTTTTTCTTAAGCGGTCGATTAATCCCCGGAGAAGACACCTCCAAATTGTATGACCCCGGCACGGAATCCTTCGCGTCCAGGAGATCACCTGCCAGACGATTGATATATGAGCAATCATCGATTGTCACTCCACCCGGCTTGTCTATGATAAGCCTCAGGACTGTGCCCGAAGGCTCGCGGCCACATTCCACGTCGATCAGTTCCATGCCGGCATATACCACCACTGGTTCAACAAGTGCCCTTACGACCTCTGTTTGTTGTCCTTTGCTTTTTTTGTTGAGCGCCATAAAAAAATAAAGTGGGCTTAGCCCACTTCATTAGCAGAATATTATTGATATTTATACGTTACTACCAAAATACCAAAAAAACCCCACTAATTAAAGTAAACATCTGTCTCAGCCGACCCAATATCGACATGAGCAGGCACGAACCTCAAAAAGGGTTGGAGCGGGCGACGGGGTTTGAACCCGCGACCCCAAGCTTGGGAAGCTTGTACTCTACCAACTGAGCTACACCCGCTTGTAATCCAAACGTATATTAAGAATGAAATAGAAAATGTCAAGAATTTCGAGAAGCTCCGGATATTTCATATAAGCTGCAGGCGAGTTTTGTGACGCAGCACAGAAGGCTCTTTTGAGCCTTCAGAGGCAAGCCGTGATCGTCTTCGGTAATTTTTTCAGGAACTCCGGTTGGCATGAGAACATTACAACCGCAAAGAATGAAAACTTCGTAGGCATCAAAGATGGCGTAGCGGTCCTGGTCAAAGATTATAAGCTTGTTGCCCATATCTTACTATGAAATATCCAGGGCAGAAGTTATTACTTGACAAATACAGGGTTGGTTTGCTAATTGAATGATTGAGAAAGGAATGGTATTTTTATGAGATCATGCACCGGTTTTTTTTACACGAGTGCGGGGAGGAATTTCTGACATCCAAAAAACCATAAGGGCTTGATTGTTTTATAAAAATATTTATTCTTAGCTTTTATCATTATTGAGACTTTTTTAAAACGTAATTTGCGGCAAGACTGAATGAAAATTCAATTTTTGGGATCTATCAACAAAAAAAGCAGTCCCAATTGAGGGAGGTGTGCTTAGGAATGAAAAATAAAACTGCATCGTTTATAAAAATTATAAAAACTTTCTTTTTGTCCGTAGCAATTTTGATTGCATTTAACACTGTTGCCATGGCGCAAGAGGCGGCAAGCCTTCAAAATACCGACTGTATAAAATGTCACAAAACAGAACCTGTAAGTATAGAACGGAACGGTGGTCTCCACAAGACGGCCGTAGGGTGTGTGGACTGCCACACCGAGCACCCGCCCTTGGGGACAGAAGCAATTCCGCAATGTTCCATGTGCCATTCAGGTAAACCACACTACGAATTAGATAACTGCCTTTCCTGCCACTCCGATCCGCACCAACCACTTGCACTACAATTGGATGATAATATCACTACAGCATGCCTAACCTGTCATCCTGAACAGGGCAAAGAACTTCAGGACCATCCAAGCAAGCACACAGAGGTCGCCTGTACTTTTTGCCATACTAAACACGGTGAAATTCCCGATTGCTCCGTGTGTCATGAACCACACGCACAAGGTCAAACAACAAGTGATTGCCTCGGATGTCATCCGGTGCATCAGCCATTGGTAATCCATTATGCCAATGAAACACCAAGGGCTTACTGCACGCCATGTCACGAGGAATATGGTGATCTTATGAACAAGACCACCACTAAACATAAGACCTTCACCTGTGCATTTTGTCACAGGGGAGTCCATCCTGTTGTCCCGCAGTGTGAGACATGCCACGGCAAACCGCACTCGGCGGCACAGCACAAGGCAATGCCGAATTGCCTTGATTGCCATTTAGATGCACACAATCTTGCAAAATAAACCGGGAGTCAGGGGCAATATTGAAATATTTGGGATTATTGGAATCGAATTAGCGGAAAGAATTTCAAACAAAGGACTGGGACAATGACGGTAAAAAATGGGATTGGGATACTGATCGGAGTATTATGTCTGCTTCTTCTCGCCATCTGTTTTGGATGTGTGAAGCAGCGGCCTGCAGCGTTAGAAACCGGAGAAGTTGCTCAGCCTGAAGAGGCCGCAACGGCGGAAGTTGCAAAAGCCGTCGAGCGAACGGAAAGCGTCTATAATGTTAAAGTAACGCCTCTCACTAGCGGGGAGTGCGCTCAATGCCATATGGATCAATTTACGAGGATCAAAAAAGACGGGGGTAAGCATGTTGGTGTTGGATGTACGGATTGCCACGAGATTTATCATGCGTACAACCCCTTGAAGAATAATTACGCTGAGATCATGCCCAAATGCTCAGCCTGTCATGATGACCCTCACGGCAAAGACGAGGCCGTTCAAAAATGCGCGGATTGTCACGCTGATCCCCACAGACCGGTAGTGGCAATACCGGATCCATCCAATATGGAACTGCAGTGCAGGATATGTCATACTGAGGTTGCTCAGATCCTGACCAAGAACCCCAGCATGCACACGGAAGAAGCCTGCTCCTCATGTCATTCCGAAAGTCATGGCAGAATTCCTGAATGTTCGGAGTGTCACGAAAATCACAGCCCGATGGTAACGATGAATACGCCGGAATGCCTTGCTTGCCATCCTGTCCACGAGCCTTTACAGATCGCCTATTCTGAGGGAATAGAAAACAATCCTGTGTGCGCCGGATGCCATGATGTGCCGTTTGAGCAACTCAAGACCCATCAGACCAGGCATTCGGAATTGGCATGCGCTGAATGTCATCCCACTCACAAAGAACTCATGGCCTGTCAGGATTGTCATGGTGACGCGCCTCACAATCCAGCAATACATAAGAAATATCCAAAGTGCGGGGACTGCCACGGCATAGCGCACGATTTGCGCATGTAACACGCAATTAATTGACAGAATTATAAGGGGGATAAGCCCAAAGGCTTTCCCCCTTTTTTGTTTTTCTCTATCCGTTCAGAGGTTCAGGGATGGCAGTCGGCCTGCGAGTTAGCTCGCAAGGTCTATGGCCTGTGGCGACATTGGTCATTAGTCATTGGGGGAATCGTGATATTAAATTGAAGGATTTGATTCGGAGACAAACCCGGAGATTGTTCGTTTTCTTAGATATGAACCCTGAACGGTTACTTTTTTTATTAAGCTTAACGGCGCCTAGATTTTTCCTTTGGCTGCAAGGTCGGAAAGTTCGGTACGGATTCAACATCCCTGTCGAGGGTTTCAGTGGGTAACGTGGCATTTAAATCCTCAGGTAGAAATTCAGGACGAGAGGGTACTTCCAGGACCTGGACCCGGTTGTTGAAAAGGTCTGCCACCAGGAGGTGTCCACGGCTGTCAATAGCCAGACTTGTGGGGTAGTTGAACCAGCCTTCCCCCCAGCCCCTGCCTCCGAATTCAAAGCGATACCGGCCGGTGAGGTCATATACCAGGACAGTGTGCCGAAGGTAATCCACGACATAGATTCGATTTCTCCGTTCATCTATTGCAAGGCCTCTTGGACGGCTCATTTTGCCCGTGGATCCCCCTTTTTTCCCAAAGGCGAACAGGTAGTTCTCGTCTCGATCATAGACATAGATCTTGCTTGTTTCCTCGCTTAGGAGATAGATCCGGCCTTCAGAGTCAGTGCAGACCTCAAGGATAAGGACCGGCTCTTTGCCAGGCCCGGGTTTTGTCACATTGGTAGGTCCGGCCTCGGATTCTTCCATTCCGGTCCAGACCCTGTCCAGCGGGGTCAGCCACTTGAGGTAGTTCCCATCTTTATCTATCACAAGGACTCCGCGCGAGTTTATGCCGGCCAGATAGATCCTTCCGTCATGGCCCAGGGCCAATCGTCGAGGGATGAAGTTGTCGGCCCCCTCGAATCCATCAAGCCTTATTTCCTTGATAGGAAAAAAGGCCGCATTCAATATGGTGACGCGCGCGGGTTTGTCCTGCGACCGGCCCTGACAGACATAAAGGCGGCCATCAGCATCAATATACCCCCCGTAGGGGGCATACACACTTCTGCCTGCTCCAAGAGAAACGCAGGGGAAAAAGTCCGAACCGTAAACAATGATCCGGCTTGCACCGGAATTCACTACGTAGGTTTCCTCCATAGTCTTATCAAAAAAGACTGCAGAGGGGGTGCGCAGGGGAACCCCTTGGTCATCTTTGGTAAGCATGGCCACAGGTTTGATCTCTGCAGTCATTGCAAAAACTGAGTCCGGGCTGACCTCTGCCCCGGCAAGAAGCATGAATAGCAAAACGCCGGATATACAAAACCACCTGAATATATGATACCAGAAAATCCTTTTCATAAAATCTTTACTCCTGTAAAATAGATATAATATCAATATCCAGTTTCCGTGTAAAAAAATTTGTAAGTGTCCACGGAACGTTGAAATTACAAATTTCTAGTTTCAAGCCATGAACGGCTACAAAAATCTTTAAAAAGACCGATTGGCATCCTTCATATCAAGCCA
>DFBQ01000084.1:0-3137 GCA_002367355.1 Deltaproteobacteria bacterium UBA3076
ACTGTCTCCAGGGTCTCGCGGTCATAATCAATGACCCCCAATGCATCTAACAAAATACGCGCCATGGGAGAATTCGTTCCTTTTACAAGCCCCATGGCCTGAGAAAACTCACCGTTTCGTACGTGCTCGGCTACTTTTTTCACCAATCCAAAACCACGGATGCGCACTTTTGAAAAATGTATCAACCTTTCCATGAAAATGGTCAGTGCAATCACAGAGCACAAAAGGATCGGTATTACGAGCACACCGCCTTTTGCGAGAAAATCAAACATCTCCTAAACCTCCTTTTTATTAGGTAGTTAGGTGGAAGGCTGAAGGCTGAAGGTTGTTAAATCACTTCCACCTCATACCTTCAGTCTTCAGCCTAACTACCTTAAGTAACTACCTAATAAACCACTTCAGTCTTCAGCCTTCTACCTTCCACCTTTAAAACTTTGCATCTATACTGAATATTACTGTAAAGGGTGAACCAGCATAGTAATCTACATCAGTCTCGGTATCGCTCGCATAGATTGCGCCGACATATTTTTCATCGAATAAATTCTTTATTTCAAACCGAGCAATTGCTTTTTTTAACCAAAAGAGGTTTTCTCTTGAGTACTTTATACCCAAATCGACGATAGCATAATCATCGATTTTTTCCTGGTTCAAGGCATCGCCATACCTTTTATCAATCCACCTGACTGTTGGACTTATCTCAAAATCGCCTATTGTGTAAATCAAGCCTGATTTTATAATCCATTCCGGGGTGTCGGGGAGCTGGTTGCCTTTGATCTTCAGGATACTGTTCCCTGTTCTAAAGTCGTCGTCAAAACTCATATCGGTGTAACTAGGGCTAAAATAGAAGATTAAATCTTTCAATGGATAGAAGCTCACTTCCAGTTCAAAACCATAAGAGGTAGCATCGCCGACATTTTGATGATAACCGACCGGGTTGCCATCTTTTTTAATTACGTTCTGGTCATCGACTTTGACCAGCATGTCATGGTGTTTGCTATAGAAAGCTACTGGAGCTATTGAGAAGTATTTATTATGATACCTGAAACTGATATCGATGTTATCCGATGTTTCCATCTCCCATTTATCAAGAATATCCTGTAATGTCATACCGGCAGCTTTAAATGATGCCTTGTTGCTTACATAAGTTGTTGTAACCGGGACATAAGCATAAGGTCTCATGTAGTTTCTGCCATAGTTGACGTACATTTCAATATTCTCGTTAAACTGATAGCCAACACCGACTGTGGGTAAGAACTCATCATAATCCGTTGCCTTTAAGTTGATACAAGGGTCTTCTTCTAATGCCAGTGTTTTTGCATCAGTAGTGTATCCTGTACTTGCCGGTTCCTCATAATAAAAATACTTCAGTCCTGCCTGGAATTTGAACTTTTCCAATTCATAAGATACCTTTGCATAAGGACTGTGTATTTCCCCATGTCCTTCATTTTCTGAATAATACAAGTATCCCTTGTACTCTAACCCATTGCCGGGAGTGATATATCTCTTGACATATTTTTCCAGATTATGAGACTCAAACCAATAACCGGCGGTTATCTCAAAGTCTGCCATATCAACATTTACCTCTGGTATAAGGCCATATCGTTCCAAATCTGTGGTTTTGTCCAGTATGCCCGGTGTCTTGCCTAACCCCGGGACAGGGAATTGGGCTTTTCCCATCCGGCTTGCGCTCTCATTGGAAAGGTATGGTTTAAAAGACAGGTGAGCGTTTTCAAAAATGTCAATATCGATAATTGACATAAGGTCTCTGTTTATCAATTTTTCGCGATTGTAGTCATAATAGTTGGTATTTCTTTGGGCATCGCTGGAAAGATCAGATATAAACGACTTGTCGTAATAGGTGTCTATGTGTTTGGCTTCCTGGTAAGTCAGACACTGGAAAGTATGTCTCTCAATTTCATTAAAATTGAAAAAGATATCCAGATTTCCTTTCTTACCAAATTCTTGATTTAATCCCAATGTAACATGGTCCCTCGGACCAAGATCCCCTTTTCCTTTCCATTTATCAGCCTGCGAATAAGAATATGATGCAAAGAGCTTTGTCTCTGTCGGCAGCTTTCCGGAGTCGACCCTGAAAAACGACCTCATGAAATCATCTGAACCAAAACCCTGGATTATCTCAGCCCCGATTTTGTCTTCAGGTCTTCTCATCTGCAACTCTATCGCGCCGCCCCTGTTGCCTGAGCCTGTTCCCAGGTCGGCAGGGCTTGCTCCTTTGTACAAGCTGACGCTTTCTATATTCTCTGTATCATATATGTGTTCCCGCGCCCCAATAGGCATAATGCCGTAATTCGGAATACCCTCGACCGTCATCCCGATATACATGTCTTTTAGTCCCCTTACACGTGAATATGAAGAACTCAGACCATAAGGGTCAAAACTCTCCACATTAATACCCGGGAGAATACTCAGTGCATTATAGACGCTTGTTTCCGCAGGTGTGCCCAAAAGCTCAATTCCTTTTCTGGTTACCGAGCTTCCTGTGTACAGAGAATCGCCTGTTTGTTTGGTAGGACGGGTCAGTTCGCCTTTAACTGTAATTTCTCCCAATACATACACATCAGCCTTCTCATCGCCGGCCATCAAATTACTTGGTAAAGTAATCAGCAAGGCACAACAAATTGCAATTACAAAAAATAACTTATTTCTCATCACTTACTCCACTTTTTCCTTCCTTGATCTCAGCGGACTGTTTACTACCCTTATCATCTAGGGAACTCTTTATCCCGGTCATTTCACCGGCAGAGAGTATATATTCAACCCTGTGACCCATGGAGGCATTGAGCACGATCGTGAGGTCCGTTTTCTCGGGTATCTTAAAAGAAAATCTCCCATTGTCATCCGTCTTTCCTGTCAATAGTATCTCTCCTTCCGGGTCAAAAACATCTATCCGGGAATCGATGGATTTCGTGCCATCTGAAAAGAAACTCTCTGTGAAAACAGTATCCCCTTCCAGCCATGCAAAAAGATTTACCCTGTGCGCCATGCATGGAGTGGAAACAAACAAGCAAAAAAGCCAGATCATGCCTGTCCAAAGCAGTAGGTTATGTTTCATTCCAATACACCTTTTGTTTCCTTTACCTAAGTTGAGCGATTAGCTGTTAGCCATTAGCGTTTAG
>DFBQ01000084.1:3226-6321 GCA_002367355.1 Deltaproteobacteria bacterium UBA3076
TCTACCTTCTACCTTCTACCTTCCACCTTTAGACACTACATACTCCAAATGACTGCATAGGGGTCTGTCCCTTCACTGGTGAGTTTCTGGACCATGGCGGCCTGGCCGAAAAATCTCTTGACGTCCTTCACGTACTTGAGCCTGTCATCCAGCTTCATGGAAGCCAGCTTGATGGACACAGTGGCCCTGGAGATAAAATACAAGGGATTGGATTGCCCTCCGGGAGGCGCCAAATCCTGACTATCCACACCAGTGTCCTTAAAAAGGCTTTTCCAGTCAAAACCCAGGACAACTCCCTCACAGGAGTTTGAACTTTTGCTCACACGAATGGCAATGGTGGGAAGTGGAGACAGGGGAATACCATCAAACCACAGGTCTCCTGCATATTTTTTCAACTTTTCCTTGCCGACCAGTTTGGCAAAAGTCCCTTTTTTCCCGACCGTGGCGTCATACATGATTTGCAGGACGTCGCTGGCGCAAGTGGGCGATGCCGCAACAAAGACATATTGTTCGGCTCTGCGCAGAGGATAATTCTTGTTCAAGTGTTCTGCCAAAAGATAGCCCGCATTTACCCCGGGGCAGATGTGATTATGGAATTCGGCGCACTTTAAGAGGTGCTGGGATACGCCGGCGGACCAGGAATTGCTGATGGTTACCACAGAAAAAAGGGTCTCTGTGCCGATAAGTCCGGCGGCGGCAGCCTTCCATGCCTCACTACCCAAAATCTTGTCAGGAGAAACATTCAGGACCTGCTGCTGGAACCTGTTTTCCTTCCACTTGATGAACACTGTCTTGCCCGTATCTTTTCTGTATAATGCACACCATAGGGGTTTGTCGTAAGGCGTATGAACCACCAAAAGGCTTCGTGTGCCCATCGAGCATGCAGTGACATTGGAGATAATATCCAGAAAGGGTTCGGTAGTCTCGCCGCTTACCATACCGTATGAAGCATTGGTCAGGACAAGTATTTTTTCATCACCCTTTTCCAGGCCCAATTCGATGCGCGCCTTAAAGGCGGCGTTCATGGCCTGCACCATTTCCTTGGTGTAATTTATCTCTCGGTATTCCTCAAATCCACAACCAAAAGCACAGATTTCTGCAAAAAGAAAAAATGCACTAAAAAAAATTAGAGTGATTGTACAGTTCTTTTTCATCATTACCTTCCTCCTCCATATTATTATTCACTATTCACCTGCTCTCCCGCGCTTTCTTCAAGATCCGGTTTGCCGTCGAAATTCAGATCTTTCGAACGTTTTACAATTGCCTCTGACTCGTCGTATTCTTCCCACAAATCGGGCTTTCCGTCTACATTCGTGTCCTCCGCAACAGTAGTCAGATTTCCCTTATGGTAATAATACCAGGTGTCCACACGGCCATCTCCGGTATGATCCTTTTCAGCCCGGATTGCCTCTTCAGCTTCGTTGTAAAACCAGGTGGTATCCAGGCGATCAACAGCCTCATGTTTTTCCTGGCTCCTGGTCAGCTTACCCTTAGCATTGTAATGCTCTATCAGGTCCGGCTTGCCGTCACTGTCCTCATCAATTTTCTTGATGCGCAACACGCTATCTTTATAGTAAAATAATCCCTCCGGTCTTTTATCTCCATCGGAATCCAGTTCCATCACCATGGACCATTCAGGTCTGTCAAACCACTGTATAACCTCAAAGCGGCCGTCACTGTCCTTATCCCTGATGAGCCGGTATTTCTTTTCATTCTTATAGAAGATCTTCAGGCTTATCTTTCCGTTTCCTTCCTCGTCTTTTTCCACCCTTGCCAGCCGTCCATTCTTGTAATATTCCCAGGTATCAATCCTGCCGTTGAGATTTGTATCGCTCTCAACTCTTTGTTTTTCTTCCTTGGTATTAAAGAAGATTGTTATATCCGGTTTTCCGTCTTGATTACGATCCTCGGTCTGACGACAGGCCTTGCCATCTTTAAACAGCGTAATGACTTCCTTAAATCCATCGCCGTCAGCATCATAGACTACCTTGACCGGCTGACCTCCACTGTAGGTCCTGATCCTGTCAATCCGGCCGATATGCCTGGTGTCTTCCTCCATCCTTTCAGCATAGCCGTCCGCGTCGAAGTGTATAAAGACATCCTTTTTTTCATCAAAATCAGTGTCTTTCTCCTGATAATAAGGCTTGCCGTCCCTGAACTGGGTTATGATGTCAAATCGCCCGTCCTTATTGGCATCTTTTTGCTGTTCAATAGGCTGATCATCCTTAAACCTGGTTATGATTTCATACATCCCATCGTGATCCAGATCCTTTTTCTCATCAAAGAGTACTCCACTGCGGTAACTGCGAAATGCATCCATCCTGCCGTCTCTATCCAGATCATGACGGCTTTCTTTTGGAAGACCTTCAATATCATAAGAGATGATTCTCTCCATCCTGCCGTCCCCGTCGTCATCCACACGTCTCAGCAAGGGTTTATCATCCTGATATGTCTGCCAGATATTTGGCTTGCCGTCGCTGTCAGTGTCCTTTGTGGACAAAACCAGCTTTCCCTCCTTGAAATGATAAAAGCTGTCAAACAGGCCGTCTCCCGTGGTATCTTTTTGCATCTTCAGGGGGAACTCCTGCGAATCGAATTGTGTAATTTGAACTATGCCACCGGTATCGCTTGACGAACGTTCCTGCCGAATCCTTTTGCCTGCTTCAAAATAGTCCAGGCAATCAATCCGCCGGTCATGATCAGTGTCTCTTTCGACCCTTATGACCTGCTCCTTTTCGTAATACTGGAACCGGTCCATTACCTCATCAGCATTGCTGTCAATCTCGACCTTGACGATCTTTCCCCTTTTATCAAAATGAGCGACCTGATCTATCTTGCCATCCTCATTTGTATCCCGCTCCAAGATATCTTTTCGTGCCATTGCAGATCCAGGCAACAATAGAGCAATGACGGTCAGTATGATAAGAAATGAAAGAAGATACCTCATAACAGTGCACCAACCATTCTGTAGTGGTTCAAGGTATTACTGATTACACTGCAAAAAGCCTGAAATATGATCCCGCTCAAAAAGCCCGGTATGCCATGCCTTTCACCATTCAATTTTATTTCTCCCTATTGACCCTGTCATATCTATT
>DFBQ01000098.1:0-12476 GCA_002367355.1 Deltaproteobacteria bacterium UBA3076
CAAATCACCAAATCACCAAATCCAAAAGGCCCTGAAATTAATATCCATGGCAAGCAAAGGCACAAGAACTCTGGGTGTCAACAATATTAGCCAAATAGACATAGCTAAAAGAGATACCTTAATACTCTATACATCTGACAGCGGTATTCCTTTTCACTTTGATACTGAAAATCTCAGTGCCCAATTCAGTAAGGCGGAAAAAGTCCTGTATCAACTCTATCGCTCAGGAATATATAAGAAAGCAGCTAAGGTTGAACTGAATTACGGTCCTGGCCAAGCTTTAACCAGTCTGAAATATTAGGAGAGGAAAAGGTGGAGAGACCCGGTAACATGATTGTCGGCCTAGACATCGGCACTACTAAAATATGTGCGGTAGTGAGCGAGCTCAACGAAAAGGGCGCTGAGATTATAGGCGTTGGGACTTATCCTTCTGTAGGTCTTCGCAAGGGAGTGGTTGTCAATATAGACAATACTGTCGATTCTATACAAAGGTCTATGGAAGAGGCCGAACTCATGGCCGGATGTGAAATCGGCTCAGTGTTCATTGGTATTGCCGGTAGCCATATAAAGGGCTTCAACAGCCATGGGGTGATAGCTGTAAAGGGCCAGGAGGTCTCACAGGAGGACGTTGACAGAGTCATAGATGCAGCAAGGGCAGTAGCCATACCCCTTGATAGGGAGGTCATACATATTCTGCCGCAAGAGTACATTGTAGATGAGCAAGGAGGGATCCTGGATCCTGTTGGGATAACCGGGGTAAGGCTTGAAGCCAAGGTACATATAGTGACAGGAGCAGTTACGGCTGCCCAGAACCTCATCAAGTGCGCAAACCGGGCAGGGCTTGACGTAATAGACATAGTTTTTCAGCCCCTTGCCTCAGCCGAAGCAGTCTTAACCCAGGAGGAAAAGGACCTGGGGGTCGCCCTTGTGGACTTTGGGGGTGGCACTACGGATCTTGCTCTATTTACTGAAAGTGCCATCAAACACACAGCCGTGCTGGGACTTGGCGGCAACAACCTCACTAATGACATAGCAGTCGGGTTAAGGACACCCAGTAAAGAGGCTGAACAAATAAAGATAGACCACGGTAGCTGTCTCAACTCTTTGGTAGATAAAGATCAGATGATAGAAGTCCCCGGTGTGGGAGGGCGCAAACCCAGGCTTTTGTCCAGGCACATCCTGTCTGAAATACTTGAGCCCAGAGTGGAGGAGATCTTTACCTTGGTTGATCAGGAAATAGAAAGGACAGGACTTAAAGAACTACTGGCTTCAGGGGTGGTTATAACCGGAGGCTCTGCCCTCCTGCCTGGAATCGCCGAGATTGCGGATCAGGTGTTCCAGTTGCCAACAAGAATCGGCTTTCCACAGCGGATCTCCGGCCTGGTGGATGTGGTCAATGGACCCATGTTCGCCACTGCTGTAGGCCTTGTGCTCTATGGCATGGAACATCAGCCTCAAAGAAAATTCCGGATAAGGGACGGGAACATATTCAACAGGGTAACCCTTCGCATGAAGTCATGGTTTAAGATTTAAAACAAATTTCTAACTTGTTTGAGTTGGAGGACTAAGCATATGTCTTTTGAGTTTATAGAGCCAAAACTCACTGCAAAGATAAAGGCAATTGGAGTCGGAGGTGGAGGCGGAAACGCTATTAACAGTATGATAGTCTCCGAACTCAAGGGTGTGGAATTCATAGCTGCGAACACGGATTCCCAGGCCCTTGAAGTGTCCAGAGCCGGCACAAAGATTCAACTGGGTAGAGGACTCACCAAGGGACTCGGAGCAGGAGCAAAACCTGAAATTGGCAGGGAAGCCGCGGAAGAAAGCATAGATGATATCCGGGCAATGCTGGAAGGAAGCGATATGGTCTTCATTACTGCCGGAATGGGTGGAGGTACCGGCACCGGAGGAGCCCCTGTTATTGCAGAAATCAGTAAGGAAATGGGTGCTCTCACAGTAGCAGTAGTGACAAAACCGTTTTCCTTCGAAGGAAAACGCAGGATTCACGCTGCTGAAGAGGGAATAGAAGAATTAAAAGATGTTGTAGATACTATAATAACCATTCCGAACGACCGGCTCAGAAGCCTTGCCCAACCCAACACTCCGATACTGGAGATGTTCCGAAAGGCAGATGAGGTCCTTTACTATGCGGTGAGAGGTATTTCAGACCTCATAGTCCTGAGAGGGTATATAAACGTAGACTTCGCAGATGTTCGCACTGTCACGGCTGAAATGGGGATGGCCCTCATGGGTACAGGTGTTGCCAAAGGGTCACGCAGGGCCTTGGAAGCAGTACAGATGGCCATAGCCAATCCTTTGCTTGAAGATATCTCCATAAGCGGTGCCAGGGGCATCCTGATGAATATTACCGCAAGCAGTTCTACTCTGAGCATGGAGGAGGTAGAACAGTCATCTTCCTTGATTTACGATGAGGCTCATGAAGACGCCAATATCATCCTGGGTACTGTATTTGATGACGATATAGATGAAGAGATCAGGGTAACAGTCATAGCCACAGGTATAGGGCCTGATGCCCGTTCCTTCGAAAAACACATTGTTACACCAATAGAATCTATCAAGAAAAAGAATAAGACCATAAAGCTGGAACATGATGCGACAACCCACATCCAAAAGGATCCTGTCGGGATATCCGGCTACATAAAGAATCCGGGGAAACAAATATTAGACTTTGATGGCCTTGATAAAGTGGATACCAATGAATTGGATATTCCTGCTTTTATCAGACTAAAAGCGGATTAAGGACCCGCAAAGAATCCTAAGCCCCACAGACCGACTCAACATGATTACACATTTTTAGGG
This sequence comes from Deltaproteobacteria bacterium UBA3076, assembly GCA_002367355.1. GTDB lineage: Bacteria > Desulfobacterota > Dissulfuribacteria > Dissulfuribacterales > UBA3076 > UBA3076. The sequence continues at coordinate 2,821 of DFBQ01000098.1, forward strand.
CTATGCTGTTAATCTGTTCCTCGTTTTCGCCTTCAACCATTATACGTATAACCGGCTCAGTGCCGGAGGATCTGACAAGTATTCTGCCTTTGCGCTTAAGATCTTTCTTTAGCTGGTCCTGAAGTTCCTTAAGACCGGCAATTTCATCCACAGTCTTCTTCTCCCGTAATTGGACATTGTGCAATACCTGAGGAAAGGAATCCATTATGCCGGCAAGTTCTGAAAGGGGCCTTTCTTTCTTTTGCATGACAGCCAAAAGCTGTAAGGCAGCTAAAATACCATCTCCTGTAGTTATATGATCCAGAAACACCAGGTGTCCTGACTGTTCACCACCGAAGTTGTAACCTGTCCTTCTCATAGTCTCTACTACATAGCGGTCACCGACCTGCGTTCGGATCAGCCGCCCGCCCTTGTTCTCCAGAGCGACCTCAAGCCCCATGTTGCTCATGACCGTTGCCACCAGGGTATTAGAGTTTAGCTTACCCCTGTCAATCATATCATAGGCACATACTGCCATGATATGATCTCCATCAACCACTGAACCCTTTTCATCAACCACTATTACACGGTCACCATCCCCGTCAAGTGCGATTCCGATATCGGCCTTGTGCTTACCCACAGCCTTCTGCATGAGTTCGGGATAAACGGCTCCGCACTTATAGTTAATGTTGGTACCGTTTGGACTTACTCCCAGTTTGATTACCTCAGCACCAAGCTCTTCAAAAACAGCAGGAGCCACCTTGTAGGTAGCACCATGTGCACAGTCCAGAACGATCTTAAGGCCATCCAGGGCAAGATCCTTTGGAAACGTGTTTTTCACAAATACTATGTACCTGCCGGGGGCATCGTCGATGCGGAATGCCTTGCCGACACCTTGCCCTGTTGGTTGGGATTCTATTAATACTCCCGAATCCATCAGTTCCTCTATTTGCTCCTCTGATTCGTCGGGTAATTTAAAGCCGTCGCCTGAAAAGAGTTTTATTCCATTATCCTGAAAAAGATTATGGGATGCTGATATCACTACTCCGGCATCAGCTCTCATGTTAGTGGTAAGAAATGCAATGGCCGGGGTAGGCATGGGCCCTAGCAGCAAAACGTCCACTCCCATTGAACATATTCCGGCTGCAAGCGCATTCTCCAGCATATAGCACGATAACCGGGTATCCTTTCCTATAAGTATCCTGGGATGACGCCCACGACGATTTCTAAACATATAGGCTACGGCACGGCCAATCTTCATTGCAATATCAGTAGTCATAGGGTGGACATTAGCTATCCCGCGAATACCGTCTGTACCGAACAAATTGCGCATTTAATGCTCTCCTAAATCCCAAACTAAAATGCTGAATTTTGATTTGTGTCTTTACGAATCCTCAGGAATATTCACTTTGATATTTTGGGGTGCTATCTCCATTAACGTAAAACCTTCAGGGACAATACATTCAGGCTCCACCGAATGGATGCCGGGCTCAAGCCCATTCACTGAAATCCCAACATATATATCTGTGACCTTGATTTCTCTGAGATCCAGTATGGGCCCTCGTAAAGTCACGCTTACTATTCTGGGCCACCATAAAACATCTGACTTGGTGGTTTCAATTTGTACCGGTATATGAGTGATGCGCCTTGTGCCCTGGGCAGGCACTATACGTACAGCGACCTTATATGTTATTTTTTCCTCAGGTGATACCTGGAGTCCCTGAAGATCCAGACCTACCTCCCTGGTAATATTATCCGAAGCCCCATCAAGGTCTACTGGGAATGTCCTTACGTCCTTTATAGCCTTTATTACACTTTCAGGCCCTGAGATAACCACCCTTGGAGGATATACTTCCGTGTTTAAGACCTTGTGATATTTGGCAACCGTGCCTTTTAGAACAGGCCTTACAGGAAAATCACTTGACACGAGAGGCTCCAGCACTATTTCAACGTTGCCAGGCTGTATTCTGAGTACTCGAACCGCCCCGGGCAAAGAAAGGCTACCAGGTGATAAGTGAACAGTGGTTTTGCCTGGTGTTGCGTCTTTAAGATCAATTACCCTCAAAACACCCTTGGTAGCCATGGCGCGAATCATGCTGCGGGGGCCGTAGACTTTAACATCAATATTAGAAGGAATATCATTGGCTATTACCAGATCCGCTGGTATATTTACCAATTCAAGTGGAATGGAAACGCTTACCTCGGCCTTTTCTTGTCCAACCACGAAGAACCAAAGCAGCAAAGCAAATCCCAGTGAGAGTAACTTGATAACCCAATCTTTTCGAATAGAACCTCGCCGGCGCACAGGCTAAACTATCCTCCTTCGCCACCATGGTTTTTCAGTCTCTTCAGGCGCAAAGGCGTTCTGCAGGATACGCCTGAGCGTGCCGGGATCAATATCTCTGGTGATTTTTCCGGCAATGGCCACAGAGAGACTGCCGGTCTCCTCAGAAACAACGACTACTACGGCATCGGTCTGTTCTGTTATACCTATAGCTGCCCTGTGTCTGGTGCCTAGGCGTTTGCTGATGCTTGGGTTCGTGCTCAAGGGCAGCACGCATCCAGCCACTGAAAGCCTATTCTTTTGAATAATTACTGCACCGTCATGTAACGGTGTCCTCTTATCAAATATTGTACAAAGCAAAGCACGAGTTACTTGCCCGTCAATTATCACTCCTGACTCAAGGTAGTCTTTTAAGCCCATATCCCTCTCAAGTACTATCAAGGCACCTGTGTGGCTCTCTGTTAAAGTAGTGACTGCCTTTGCAATCTCCTCGAGGGCATGGAAGGTCTTTATCCGAATCTTCGGGAAAGGGGTCTGGCCCATCTGAGCCAGCGCCCTGCGAATATCGTCCTGGAACACTATTATGATGAGCAGAAACAAAGAGCTAAGGATGGTCCCCAGAAGCCAGTGAAGAGTGAAAAGCTTCAACTCCCCTGCCGCGAAATAAATCACTATAATTAAAGCCAGCCCCGCTGCCATCTGCACAGCACGGGTTCCCCTGATAAGAAGGATAACACGGTATATGATGTAGGAAACCACCAAGATGTCCACTACATCCCGCCACCGAATTATTGGTATATATTGAATAAGGTTCTCAAGCATTAAAGATTACACTGTCTTATAGATAATGTTGAATTGTGAATGTTGAATTGTGGAAGAAGATTTAAAAGAGATATACCTTTAATTACACAGGTCATATTTTTTGAGATAAGGATGCCCTTTACCTTAATTCAACATTCACAATTCAACATTCAACATTTTTTTCATTAAAGGCTTTCTCTGCGAATAGCATCAACTATCCGGAGCACCTGCCTGGTGAGGGCAACATTATGGACCCGCACCAAATCCGCACCCTTCATGGCTGATACTGCAATCGCACCCAGAGTAGCTATGTCACGCTCTCCTGCCTCTTCTATACCGGCTATTGCTCCCAGAAAGGCCTTCCGCGACACACCCACCATGACAGGGACCCCTAACTCGGTAAACTCCTCCAAGCGATTAATCAAAACCAGGTTGTCCTGAAAACTTTTCCCAAACCCAATGCCGGGATCAATCAGCATCTTTTCCTTTGGAATGCCCTTGCTATTGGCCCAGGCTATGCGTTTTTCCAAAAAGCCCTTGACCTCCCCAACCACATCTTCATAGTAGGGATCCACCTGCATATCTATAGGACTGCCCTTCATATGCATAAGTACAACAGGGGCCTCAAAGGCAGATACCACATCGGCCATTCTGGGATCAAAACGCAGTGCACTGATATCGTTAATAATGTCAGCCCCCTCGCAAAGCGCGGCCTCGGCTACCTCAGCCTTTACAGTATCAACAGATATCGGGCAATCACTGATTTCCCGTATCTCCCTTATGACAGGTATCACCCGATGCAATTCTTCTTCCGGAGTAACAGGCTCTGAGAAAGGCCGGGTAGACTCCCCTCCTATGTCCAGGATGTCAGCTCCGGCAGCAACCAGCGAGGCAGCATGCCGCTTAGCCCCTTCCGGAGAAAAGAATTTCCCGCCATCTGAAAATGAATCAGGGGTCACGTTTATGACCCCCATGATATATGTGCGAGAACCCCAGTGGAATGTATGCTCTTTTATAGCCAAACTGGGGAAAGCCATCCTTATAGCCGTTCACACTTTTTGGCAGGGAGTGAATAATTGCGCCATTCTCGTAGTATCAGGCGCCTGCCATTTGAATCTGAGTATCTTTCCGGCAGTTACTCATTATTTGTTCAATACTCGCTGCATCAAGGGATTCCTTCTCCAATAAGGCATTGGCAATACTGTGAAGGCAATCAATATCCTTTTGAATCACGGATTTGGCTCGTTTGTATGAATCGTGCACTATTTTCAGGATCTCTTGATCTATTCTCCGGGCGGTCTCCTCGCTGTAATCCTTAACCTGGCTGAAGTCCCTGCCGAGAAACGGGTGTTCTTCCTTCCTGCCAAATGCTATGGGGCCAAGCCCATCACTCATACCCCACTCACAAACCATCTTTCTCGCCAGGTGTGAGGCCCTTTCAATGTCATTTCCCGCCCCGGTGGTAAATTCATTCATTATCAGTTCTTCCGCCACCCGGCCTCCCATGAGAATTGCCAGATTGTTAAGAAGATATGACCTTGGATAGCTATGACGCTCTTCTTCCGGAAGCTGCTGGGTGAGCCCAAGGGCACGGCCCCTTGGTATGATGGTCACCTTATGAATCGGATCAGTGCCGGGGAGAATTTTTGCTACCAATGTGTGTCCTGCTTCATGGTAAGCAGTTGTGCGCTTTTCCTCATCCGAAATGATAAGGCTTTTTCTCTCGGTGCCCATGAGGACCTTGTCTTTGGCCTTCTCAAAGTCGGCCATGCTGACGGTCTCTTTGTTTTCTCTGGCCGCAAGAAGGGCCGCTTCATTTACAAGATTTTCAAGATCGGCCCCGGAAAACCCGGGTGTACCTCTGGCAATTACTGACAGTTCAACATCCGGTCCAAGCGGAATATTATTCACGTGCACCTTCAATATCTCTTCACGTCCCCTGATATCGGGTACAGGGACAACTATCTGTCGATCGAAACGGCCAGGTCTTAACAAGGCCGGATCCAGTACATCAGGCCTGTTAGTAGCTGCAACCAAAATGACCCCTTCAGCGCTCTCAAAACCGTCCATTTCCACCAGGAGCTGATTTAACGTCTGTTCCCTTTCATCATGTCCGCCCCCGAGACCGGCACCCCTGTGACGGCCTACTGCATCTAACTCATCAATGAAAATGATGCATGGTGCATTCTTCTTTGCCTGGACAAAGAGGTCTCTTACCCTCGAAGCACCCACACCAACAAACATCTCCACAAAGTCAGACCCGCTGATAGTGAAAAACGGTACATCCGCTTCTCCGGCTATAGCCCTGGCCAGAAGAGTTTTCCCTGTACCAGGTGACCCGATCAGCAGGACACCCTTTGGAATTCTTCCACCGAGACGGGTGAACTTTTTGGGATCTTTCAAAAAGTCGATTATTTCCGCCAGTTCCTCCTTGGCCTCTTCTATGCCTGCTACATCTTTAAATGTAACCTTGGTATTCTGATCAGTAACAAGCTTGGCCTTGCTGCGACCAAATGACAGAGCGCGACCGCCCCCTGTCTGCATCTGTCTCATGAAGAAAATCCATACGCCTATGAGGAGCAACATGGGAAACCAGGAAATCAGCAATTCAAAATACCAAGGTGTATCCTCGACCGGTTTTACCTGGATAGTAACCCCTTTTTCTTTTAACAAATGCATCATATCGGGATCCTGGGCAGGTATTACAGTAAAAAAAGGTGCCTGGTTCTCAAATGCGCCGTCAAGCTGATCTCCTTGGATAACAACACTGGTCACCTTACCTTTTTCAACATGTTCCAAAAAGTCGCTATAAGGGATCTCCTGTACTGATTTCTGGGGCTCGTTAAAAAGATTGAATATAAAGACCATCACAAGGCCAATAACAAGCCACAGGCTCAAGTTCCTGTAAAAGGTGTTCAAAAGTAGTCCTCCGCTACAATAGTATATTTTTCGTAACTACTTACGTAGTCAGGCTGAAGCTGTTTAGACTGAAGGCTGAAGGGGTCAAAAGAACACGATTGCCGTACTTTGGCTGAAATATCTGTTTCTTGCACCAAACACGGCTTTAAAATGCGTTTTTCCTAACAGTCTTCAGCCTTCAGCCTATCCACCTGAATAGTTACTATTTTTTAAACATAAATCAAAATACATAATAAATCAAAATAACGAATTGAATACAATAATTATTTTACTTTATCCACTGAAGTGAAAGCGCTTTTCCGCTTGTTTGAACGAGCCTATAGGGGTGGGAGACTTCAACCCCCACTACTGCCACTACTTCCTTGCCGCTGGTGAGTAATGGCAAAGAGCCTCTGACCCCACGGGGAATTTTGCTTGAGATCAGGAATTTCTTGAGCTTAAAAGGTGCTGGGGCGCCCAGGGGCCAAAAAATTTCCCCAGGCCTTCTTGTCCTGAGATCCAGAGGAAACTTAACGGCCTCAGGATTCAACCATAGTGGCCGGAAATACTCCTTTCGATTTCGGGACCTGAAGTCACTTGTAACATTTGAGATGGAAATCTCCACGTATCCCTTTCCACAAGGGGCAGGCCAACGTCCAAGTCCGGTAACGCTTATAGAACAACTCTTGCCATTTGAATCTAAAATCAGTTCTTCCGGGCCGGAAGAGGAAATAAACAGCTCTTCATATCTTCTAAAGGCTACAGCACCTCCGGGCAGCCTGCATGAGGCGCAAGGATCTTTACAGGTAGTAACCAACTTATCCATCCCCAAGAGATGGCCGGCTCTCACCCTGCCGCTGAATAGTCTTAAATTCCTCAGGGCCATTCTGTAAATCCTGCGGCGAATCGGCCCTGGATGCTCCTTAACCTTTTTTACACTGAAGGCCAGTTCTCCCTCCCGGGAAGGGGATGACAATGAATCCTTATATGCCTTTTCTGCTATCTTCTCTAACAACTGATGATCTTCTGCCAGCATCTCTGCCGTGCGATTAACAGTACGCACAATGGCGGGGTTGAAATCCTCAGCCAGAAGTGGGAGGAGGTCTTTGCGAATGCGATTGCGCAGATATGCCCTGCTATTATTAGACTGATCTATTACGAATGGGATGTCATGGACTTTAAGATGGCCCATGATCTGCTGCCTGGTTACACCCAGGAGCGGACGGACTATGTAGTTATCTCTCACCCATGGGATTCCGCTGAGTCCCGGAAGGCCTGCACCTCTGATCAACCGCAGCAGTACTTCCTCTGCCTGGTCGTCAGCAGTATGCGCTGTGGTAATATACGTGCTCTCAGTATCGGCACGTACACGTTCCAGAAAATCGTATCTGAGGATCCGGGCAGCTTCCTGAATTCCTATGCCCTCTCTGTCGGCAAAGGCACTGACATTGCCATGTTCAATGGAGAAACCGAGTCCAAAATCATTGGACAGTTTCTCAACAAAACGGGCATCGTCTCTGGATTCCCGGCCCCTGAGGCCGTGCTCAAAGTGAGCCACCTCAAGGCCCAGCTCCCACTGGCTACTCAATAAATACAGAATGTGCAGCAGACAGACCGAATCCGGCCCGCCTGAAACAGCCACTACTATCTTGGCCCCTGGTTCAAAAAGCTCCTTGTGCCTGACAGTCCGTTGGATCAGTGAAATCAGAGGTGAAGTATCAGACCCCATGCCCGTTGTGATATTGACCTGCGTCAGTGCCCGGAGGCTCTGACTTCTTGTACCAGCATTAACGGAATCTCCCACTTATTGAGAGGACTTATTAAATAAAGTCCATTAGCGAAAGGAGTGATGTCGGCAATCAGCTTTCTGGTTAGGTCCAGGGCCGCCTTTCGTTGGTCTTCGACCTTTTCATACTTCCACAGATGTTCTCGAATCTCCCTGGGAATTGAAATGCCTGGGATTTCGTTGTGCAGGAAATCCGCATTCCTGGCAGATACGAGGGGAAAGATACCTGTGAAAACCAAGAGGTCCAGGTGTTGCGTCCGTTCCATCATGGTCTCTACGGCATCTCGATCAAAAATTGGCTGTGTCATGACAAAATGTGCACCCAGATCGGCCTTTCGTTCCAGTCTGCTGATCTGGAGATCAGGATTGACATGGCGATAGCTGAAGGCCACACCAATAGAAAAATTGGTCCGCTTTTTCATTGAGGCCCCCGCCATGTTCAGTCCGCGGTTGAACTGATCTATCATTTGCACCAGGCCGAAGGAGCGGACATCGAATACTCCGCTCACACCGGGCTGATCCGTGGAGGTGGCAGGATCTCCAGTGACAGCCAAGATGGCCTCTAATCCAAGGACATGAGCTCCCATAATCTGTGCCTGAAGACCCAAGATATTCCGATCCCTGCAGGTCAGATGAAGCACTGTCTGTATCCCTGTCTCCTCCCGTATTCTGTGTGCAAGGGACAGATTGTCCGCCCTGAGAACGGCCAGGGGGTGTTCGGCGAGAGTAATGGCATCGGCGCCCGCCTCGGCTAAGGCCCGTGCTCCGGCAAGAACTCCCTCTACATCCAGATGCCTGGGAGGATCTACTTCCACAAGCACAGGGATGCGGTCGGATCTCAGGCTCTCGATCATTCCGCCCCTGCCAATGGAGTCCTTTCTGTCTTCGGGCAAATCAGAGGATTTCTCCACGCTGGTTACAACCCGTGTGGCCTTGTGTCTCTTGAGGTGGAGGTGCTTTCTGAATTCATGGATATGGGCCGGTGTAGTACCGCAGCACCCGCCAATCAACCGGACTCCGAACTTGACCATTTCAGCCACTTTGTCGGCCATATAGGCCGGCGGTGTTGAATACACCATGCGATGTTCCACGATCTCAGGGAGTCCGGCATTGGGAAACGCTGAAAGAAAAACCTCATCTTTGAGGAGAGACAGCCGCTTAACTGCTGAGAGCATAGCCTTGACTCCCCGTCCGCAATTGGTACCAACGACTGTGGCCCCTGCAGCGGCTGCCGCCCTGCCACAATCCAAGGCGTCCAGGCCGATGGCTGTCCGCCCGTGGAACGGGTAGACCATCTGGGCTACAATCGGGATCTCGATCGCAATTTTTTTGGCCGTCTCAATGGCCAAAAGCAGCTCGTCCAGGTAGGTAAAGGTCTCAAGAATGAACAGATCCACCCCGCCTTCCAGCAAGGCAGTCATCTGTTCAACAAAGGCCTCCTGTACTGTGCCGGACTCAATCTCACCACTCTCAAGTGGAAAATTTACACCTGTCGGGCCGATTGATCCGCCCACAAAAATCTCATGCCCTGCAGCCCGACACGCAAGCTCAGCTCCCTTAAGGTTAATTTCTCGCACCCTTTGCTCCCGGCCGACCCTGAGCATTTTGAAACGATTGGCCCCAAATGTATTGGTCTCAATGAGTTCGCTTCCGGCCCGAATGTATTCCTCATGAATGGAATAGACCAGGTCCGGATCGCTGATGTTAAGCAAATCAGTATTCTTTGAGAGGTCTACACCTTTTTCAAAGAGATAGGTCCCAAAGGCGCCATCTCCCAACATGACTTTCTCGTTAAGGTGCTCTACAAAGCTATCTTTCATTGGCCTGCCTGCGTCTCCATTTAACCTAAATTTAGCGATTAGCCTTTAGCGGTTAGCTATTAGCTTAATGATTACAGGATGTTTTGCT
>DFBQ01000098.1:12504-13881 GCA_002367355.1 Deltaproteobacteria bacterium UBA3076
GCTAACAGCTAAACGCTCAACTTGGGTCCCTGTAGTCCTATATTATTTCATCGGACGAATAACCTGTTTACTAGAGTACCACGAACATTCACCCATAAATAGACACTAAGGAATTTTAATTACAACCTGACAAGACTTTCATCGATGACATATTCACCATAAAATATGACATTGTCCCAGGTAATGGGGCTTATGTGTTCAATCAACGGGAAGGAATTGGTCCGGTATCTCGGTATATCCCGGCTTTCAGTCTCGAAGGCCATCAAGCGAGGTGAAAAATTTACAAAAGAGAATGATGTTAAACTATTAAGCTAACTCCCCAGATCCGTCCACGCTTTTGGTAAATCTTTCAATACAGCGTCAACCATCTTTCCTCCATATCTCTTTATAGCAGAATTCATTTCAAAAAACTGGATATCTTTATAGTCAAGATCAAGGATCAAGGCCACGCCAATGGCGGTGGGGTGTCCGGGTTTTGTAATAGGAGTTTTTATCCGGCCTTTGGTTGCTTCGCTGGAAGCTTGCAGAAAATCCGGTGATATTTTTATGAATCGTATAGGTTCTATTGTTGCCAGTTGTTTACAATATTTTTAACCACGGGACGAAGCCTCTTAATCTTTTTTGAAATCGTAATCTTGGCCTTGTGTTCGGCCGTTTCAAAATCTTCCATAGACTTGCTTTTCATGGTGATGCCGCCTCCAGCGGCAAAGGGTAAAAGGCTAAAAGTGCAAAGAATTATAAAGTCTTGGCGCAACGGAATCCGGTGCTGTCGCCCTTGCTCCCCCGGTTGATCCTGAAGCGGTTTGCACAGCGGGCGATGAACCGGAAGTAGTTCCACGAACCGCCCCGCAGTATCGCACTTTCCTTTTTTTCATCGTACCGACTATCAGTCCATTCCCAGACATTTCCCGCCATGTCCAAGCAGCCATAAGGACTGCGGCCTTCCTGATATTTTTTCACTGGCGTGGTATGGCCGATTTTTGATTCAGTTGTATTGCACTTCTCCTTATCAAACTCGTTTCCCCACGGATAAACACGCCCATCTATCCCCCTGGCTGCATTCTCCCATTCTTTTTCTGCCGGCAATCTCTTTCCGGCCCACTGGGCTTACGCCCTCGCCCCATACCAGGTGACATAGATAACCGGATGATCCTCAAAGCCGGACTCAACCGCAAAGCGATCGCCATCCTTCCTTATTCGACATCTCTCGTCTTCGTAGCTCCCTTCCAGATCAATCCACTCCTTGCCGCCTTCTTGCTGATTGCCGCGCTCATTGAGGAATGCGCAGAATTGGGCATTGGTCACGGGATACTTGTCTATGAAAAACCCTTCCTTCAGGCTGGCTATCCGAATGTTATCTCCTTTACCTATAATAAA
>DFBQ01000098.1:13990-14605 GCA_002367355.1 Deltaproteobacteria bacterium UBA3076
CCTGGAAATTTTTTTGGCAACAAAATACTCAATGAATGACCGATGGCAAAAGTCATAGTAACCCTCGGCCTCATTACGGCTGAGAAAGGAACAGTTGCGTATCTGATAATCGAGATTGTCGAGGGATAATTTCAGCATCTCTTTTGTTTCATCGTCAAAATACTTATTTATGGCGTCCTTCAGAGTATTGAAATGCAGCCGGACCTTTTCCTTCGTAAGCATCCAATAGGCCAGTTCCTCCATAAACAGCATAATATTCTTAGGTATCTTTTCTTCCTTGTGCTGTAGCTCAATGGATGGAGGAAGCCGCTGCTCTTCCCTCTCTTGCCACCTCTCTGTGATGGTACGATAGACCTTGCCCGGTGTTACTTTTCCCGCTATATTTTGCACGGCATCCAGATCATTGACTATGAGATCGATCAATATCGGGCGTCTGACCAGGTCTTTGACATCAAAAACTCTCTTCACCGTTTCGTTCCAGAATTTTTCTGACTCCGCTTTGTCTAAACAATGATCGAGATACTGTCTTATCTGCTCATCATCGAATAACGAGACATATATTCTCTCAAAACGAGGGTATGTCATCGAACGAGGACCTCGTCCAGGGAACTCCTT
>DFBQ01000241.1:0-6260 GCA_002367355.1 Deltaproteobacteria bacterium UBA3076
CAACAAGTAATTGTATGATTTTCCGTTTAAATACCACAAATAAAAAATGTTGACAACAAAAATGTAATTTTGTATAGTTTTATCTAACCGTTTAACATGCAATAAATAGAGATAGGCGTATACGGATAAACACAATGAGGAAGATTCCCGCCACCCTAATTGTACACTTTTACGCTTTATTGGTCAAAAACAAAATACCCCAAAAATTTCATAACCATTATTTAAAATGGTTACGATACTATTTGGATTTCTGTCAAAGATACCGGTTTACTGAATCAAACTCCCAGAGTCTGCCCAATTTTATCCAGAAATTAAAAGAAAAGAGGCAAACCGACGCACAGCAAAAACAAGCCAATGAAGCAATCCATATTTATTACGAATTAATCAGATCAAAACCCAGTAATAATACAAGTGAACTGCCCAAACATCCACCAAAAACAGAAGGTGTTAGCGAGGCACAAAATTCGTATCGGGCAGCCCCTTTGCAATCAAAATTACAGATTGATACCAGTAAGCGTGATTCGGCGCAAAATAAGCCTATCCAAACAGGGGCAAAGGATAGTTGGGATGCAGCTTTCAGACAGTTATCCAATGAAATAAAAGTCAGGCACTATTCACCTAAAACCCTTAAATCATACTCCACCTGGGTTCGGAAAATTCAATATTTCAGTAAAAGCAAAGATCCGGAGCTATTATCAACTACGGATGTAAAGGATTTTTTAACCTTTTTAGCAGTAAAGCAGAAAGTATCAGCATCATCCCAAAACCAGGCCTTTAATGCGCTGCTATTTTTTTTCAGGCATGTCCTTAACCGGGAATTCGGGAAAATTGACGGTGTGGTACGAGCCAAAAGAAAACGATATATTCCTGTTGTACTCTCACGTGAAGAGATTGATGCGATTGTAGGAAACCTTAAATATCCTTATGATCTGGTGGTTAAGCTATTGTATGGCTGCGGACTTCGTTTATTCGAGTGCCTGAACCTGCGCATACAGAGTTTTAATTTCGATTTCAGTATATTGACGATTCGCGACGGCAAAGGGAAAAAGGACCGCACCGTGCCGCTGCCCCAAATCATTATGCCGGAGCTTAAAGAGCATCTGAAAAAGGTCAAAGTGCTGCATGATAAAGATCTTGATGAAGGGTATGCCGGCGCATTTATGTTTGATTTGATAGAAAAAAAGTATAAAAACTGTGCCAGGGAGTTTGTCTGGCAGTGGTTTTTCCCGGCCAAAATATTAACTTTTGTTCCTGAAACCAGCGAATATCGGCGCTACCATCTTCATGAACGCCATGTCCAAAAGGCCATTAAACGGGCTGTCAACAAGGCCAAAATCTGCAAGCGGGCCACGGCCCACACGTTTCGCCACAGTTTTGCAAGCCACCTCTTGCAGGCCAATTACGACATTCGTACCATTCAAGAACTATTGGGGCATAGCGATGTGCGAACTACAATGATTTATACACATACGATTAAGAGCCAGACTAAAAAGGAAGCAAAAAGCCCTCTTGATTTTTAGGAGGTGAAAAACATAGCCATCCTCAGCTACTTCCCATTCGATTAGGAGGCAAGTAAAAATAGGTTGTACAGATTGCGCCGTAATTTTGTTTGTTTTCAAGGCGCATTAAGGCGCGCATAACGAGTTATGTAAGCCTTAACGCAACACAGAAAAGAAGCAAAAGGACAAGCAAGATGTATAAGTTATTTTTACTTGACGACTTAATCGCATTTTGAAAATCCACAAGACCGGCAGAGGAAACAGCCGCCCTCCGACTCAAGCACCGCTCCGCACTCAGGACAGTTCATAAAAGCCGGGTTTCTTTTTTCTATCTCTATCCCGCTTGCGGAGGCCAGCACCTTGGCAATGGCGTCCGGGCAAGAAAGAATCTGGACTCCTTCATACCAGATGGGAAACGGACAACGGATGCCGGCAAGCTGGGCTACAATGGACTGGACTCTGATCCCGGAACGGAGTGCCAGGGAAATCAGTCTACTCTCAGCCTCAATCTGACAGGCTGCGCACCCACCGGTCTTACCCATCTGGGCAAACACCTCGCATATATCTTTATCATCCCAGTTAACAGTTACATAGAGATTCCCGCACCCTGTCCGTACCCGCTCTGTAATACCGTGAGTTTTAAGCGGCCTGGGCCTGGGAGCGATCTTCCCGTTTGTACCCACCTGCATGATTGCTTCTGCTGCATCGGTCCCTTCTCTTTCCTTTTTCAGACTTAAGACCTGGACCGGCCTACTTCCGCTACGGTAGATAGTTATGCCCTTAAGCCCCTGATTCCAGGCCAACAGGTATGCACTCCGGATGGAGTCCCTGGTTGCATCATCGGGGAAGTTAATGGTTTTAGAGACCGCATTATCAATGTCTCTCTGGAAGGCGGCCTGGATGGCTATATGGTCCTCGGGTGAGACGTCCATGGAGGTGACGAATATTCTTTTCAGGTCTTCCGGCACATCATCCAGACCCTGGACTGAACCGACTCCTGCAATCTCTTCCATCAAGGCATCAGAGTATTTGCCAGCGGCTTCCATGGCCTTTACAAACAAGGGATGTGTCTCAACCAGCTCTGTACCATCCATTACGCGCCGGATGTAGCTGATTGCAAATAGAGGCTCAATGCCGCTTGATGCCCCTGCAATAATGCTGATGGTGCCGGTTGGTGCGATAGTGGTGGTAGTGGCGTTTCTCATAAAAGGGGTTTTTGGACTATCATAAATGCTTCCTTTGTAGGCAGGGAAATTCCCCCGTTTTTTCGCAAGTTCCGCAGAGGCTGCCTTTGACTCCTTATCCATAAAAGACATAAGTTCCCCGGCCAGGGAAACGGCCCGGTCAGAGTTATAGGGAATTCCCAAACATATCAGGAGATCAGCAAAGCCCATGATCCCAAGGCCGATCTTCCTGGTTCGGAGAGTCATGTTGCGGATCTCTTCAAGGGGAAACTTGTTGGCATCTATCACATTGTCCAGAAAGTGGACCGCCTGCCACACTGTCTCCTTAAGGGCTGGATAATCTATCTCGCCATCTTTCACAAACTTGCCCAGGTTAATTGATCCCAGGTTACATGACTCATAGGGTAGAAGTGGCTGTTCGCCACAAGGATTCGTGCTCTCGATCTGTCCCAGGTCAGGAGTAGGATTTGTCCTGTTGATCCTGTCCAGGAATACGATCCCGGGTTCACCGCTACTCCAGGCCGATTCCACTATCTTGTCGAAAACAGCCGATGCTGATATCCAGCGGACCTCTTTGCCGGTCCTGGGGTTGACCAGCGCATAGTCCTCCCCACGCTCAACCGCCTCCATAAATTTCTCTGTCAACGCCACGGAAATATTGAAGTTATTGAGCCTGTCAATACGCGTCTTGGTAGTAATAAATTCCTCAATATCAGGGTGATCCACTCTTAGAATAGCCATGTTGGCACCACGCCTGGTACCACCCTGCTTGACTGTCTCAGTAGCCACATCAAATATGGTCATAAAGGAAATCGGGCCGCTTGCGATTCCCTGCGTGGATTTGACCCGGTCCCCCCTAGGACGTATCCTTGAGAAGGAAAAGCCTGTGCCTCCCCCGCTCTTATGAATCATGGCAGTATGCTGTATTGCCTCAAAAATGCTTTCAATGGAGTCATCAATTGGAAGCACGAAACACGCAGAGAGCTGTCCAAGCTCTCTGCCCGCATTCATTAAGGTCGGCGAATTGGGCATAAACCGAAGAGAGGTCATGGCTTCATAAAAAGTCTCGGCAAGGGCATCTACATCGGCATTCTCATCGTACATAAGATCTGCCTTGGCAATTGTCCTTGCCACCCTCCTGAACATCTCTTCGGGAGTTTCAAAATTTTTGCCCTGCTCGTCTTTCTTCAGATATCTGCGGGCCAACACAACAAGTGCGTTGTTAGTCAACGGCAGATCCGTATTTGGAAGATTACTGTCCGTATTTGATGAAGCCGGTCGGCTCGATTCTATTAAATTTGCCATATATGCTACTCTCCGGAAATCTCGTACACTGCCCCTGTCTGCGTGCTATGCACAGGCAGGGATAGAGTATTTTAAGCAAGATTCATTTTTGCAATGGAATCATTAATAAATATATACAAAATATAGTAAATTGCTGCTATAAGAAACATCCATTTTGTGCATAACCATATTCCATAGCCGTAACTTCTCAATAAGTCCGGGTAACAGTCACTGGATTCCCGCCTTCGCGGGAATGACGATTGGGTGTGAACGCCTGTCATTCCGGCGAAAGCCGGAATCCATTGGATAGTCGCAAAATATGATTTGCCCGGACTTATTGAGAAGTTACATAATTTACAGATGTCCGCTTTACGGAACGTAAAAAGGCGACCTACTTCAAGGCAGATGTCGTGAAGTATTCCGGCCGGCAAAACCGGCATAGGGGCAGGGGGAAGGTGCGTGTTCCGGAGTCCAATTTCTCATTACAGGGTCGTCAAAATTTGTGTGGCATGAAAGACAGAGTCCAACATAGAGGATTTTATCAAGTTCATGTGAGTTAAAGGGTCTGAGTCCCGTTCTTGATGTGCGGACCAGGGGTCTGCCTTTTATATCAACAAATGCATCCAGAGGGTGATCTATGTCCAGGGAAGTAGCGGGACCGGAAAGAGAGGAGGTGAACCTCCACCCATCAGGTCCAAATGAGAGACTGCCCTGACCGAGCCCTAATGCCCTTGGGTCTTGGTGACATTCCCTGCAGGAGCGTCCTTCCTTTTGCGTGGTATGGGGGTCCATCCATGAGACAGTGAGTCGCCTGAAATAACCTGTCCATTTGCCGCCTCCATCCAGGAAGGAAATGAAATCTTGTCACCCGGGTACAAGGACAACCACTTCTCCAGTCTCGGCTTTGGGCGAGCCCTTTTCAGAAAGAGCCTCCTGTCCTTCTTCGCCATGCTCAAATATTCCCAAAGGCGGGCATTCGTAGCGGATAAATGAACGAAGCTCTTCCCAAAGCCCCGGGGTCTCTTTTATTGAAATCTTATCCAACTGGGTCTTGCTTCTGTCCATCCGGACATGACAGCCGTAGCACTGAGGTACCCATGTACTGTGGCAGGCCTGGCAGGACAGGCGGCGGTGAGTGGGATGCATGCAGGCAACTGGATTAGGAGCATGGAGCGGATGAAATTTTTTGTTTTGTTTGTTCTCAAGGACAAATGAGCCGTCTTTTTGCTGGATGTTGAGTTTGGGAGGACCGGAGGAATTTGGTGATTTGGTGATTTGGTGATTTGGTGATTTAGAAGTCCCGTGGCAGTCCTGGCATGTAACCTCCAGTTGCTCTTCGAAATGTGCATGGCGCTCACCGTCTCCCATAATTTCTTTTTGGGTATGACAGTCAATACAGGTCAGGCCTTTTTCGTGATGAATATCGTCCTTAAATATCCGGTAAAAACGGCCGTCAATTAACTCTCTGGAGGAAAAATCGCCTTCTTCGTACGGAGTGCCATAGCCCTCAGACTCAAATTGCCCCTGATAGGACAGGCCAATACGCCCACTTCGGTTGTGACACAAAACACAGTTTTCCATGGGAATGACCTTAATTATCCTGGGATGTCTCTCGTCTTTTGGGTTTTTTTCTTCGTGCTTCACAAAGTGACAGGCAGTACATCCTCCGCCTTTGTTGGCTAGGAAGCTGGGAAGACTTCCACGTTCAACCCATAGATGGCAGCTCGCACACAACTTCCTGTAGTAGTCAAGGGCAGGGGAGTTCATACCGGTATCTTTCAGTATTTTTACCGAAAGGTCCTCATCGTGGTCAGGACTCTCTCCCCAGTAAAAGCGAAGGGTGCTGATGATGCCACGATTTGTAGCCATAAGTGAGTTTTTGACCCATGTGACCTCCTTTGGGTGGCAGCCGGGCTGACCGCAGGTTTGATCTGCAAATCGAAGTTCTCCCGGATTCAGGACCATTCCCAGGTGTGCCCGTTGTTTGTCGCCGGAGAGCGGGTTCCCCTTATGGCACACAGCACATCCCAGGACTTCCCTCCCGTGGGCTTTATCCGGTTTTTCCTTATGGCAGGAAAGGCAGAGATCCACTCGGCCGCTTAAGGTGGTTGTGACCTGCTTTACCTTGGGATTTTGGAGTTTGGCCCCTGCAAGAACTTCCACGTTGAGCATGAAAATTACTAGAATGGTCAGCCGTATTATTAGATACAAAGGAAGTCTTTTCATAGGTGCGGGAAAGAGAAAGGGCAGCCATTGCTGCCCTATTATTTAACCTAAGTTGAGCGATTAGCTG
>DFBQ01000241.1:6341-9368 GCA_002367355.1 Deltaproteobacteria bacterium UBA3076
GCTAATCGCTCAATTTAAGTTTAAATGACTGGAGCGGGAAACGGGATTTGAACCCGCGACTTTAACCTTGGCAAGGTTACACTCTACCACTGAGTTATTCCCGCGATGAACTGCATCTGAATAATAGAAATGGTTCCTGGAACTGTCAAGACTTTCTTCTCAAGAGCAAGTTGTGCAGTATACTATTCTATTGGTAACTACTCAGGTGGATAGGCTGAAGACTGAAGGCTGTTAGGAAAAAACGCATTTTAAAGCCATGTTTGGTGCAAGAACCAGATATTTCCGCCAAAGTACGGCAATCGTGCTCTTCTGACCCCTTCAGCCTTCAGTCTAAACAGCTTCAGCCTGACTACGTGAGTAGTTACTTCCTATCGTTGTTAGTCAGGGGGAATTTTAACATGAAAAACGATACTGCTCAAGCCCTTGAGGCCCCACTCGTGTTGCGAGACATGTGCTGTGTGGTTATGCCGGTGAGTGACCGTTCGAAGTCCCTTGTGTTTTACAGAGACAAGCTCGGCATGATGGCAAGAGCTTTGCCGGATGGAACATGGGAGGTATCAACCGGTCAGACTGCTCTGCGATTTGTGGAGCGCCATTCAAAAAAGGACAGAATAACAGTAACTTTTTGGTTGCCTATATTCGAACTCCTGCAAGCGCAAGACAGGCTCAAAGCATTGGGGCTTCAAGTGGATGGCCCGTCAGAACGGCTGGGGACAGAGCTGGTGCTCACTTGTAAGGACCCTGACAACCATAGTATTGAAATAGTGGCCAGGGGCACACTCTCGGATATGATAAAGCCCAGGCCCGAATTATCGGGAAGAAGAGGTCGAGGTCCTAGCGGCCAAACCTGGGAAAATTTCTATAATGCGGTCCCGGTTGAGGATATGCCCTGGTATACTGATTGCCTTGACGAAGACCTGATCATAGCTCTATCAGAATATGCCCCTTTACCCGGTCGTTTGCTTGAGCTGGGATCTGGGCCGGGCACAGCCGCTGCCAGGCTGGCAGCCCTGGGATATGAAGTTGTAGCTGTTGATATAGCTACCGCTGCAGTTGAGCAAGCCCGTCTTCGTTTTGGCACTTTGAATCCGCATCTTGTATATGAAATAGCTGACGTCTGCCAGCCCTTGGTTTATTTCGGGAGTTTTGATTATGTTTTTGACCGTGGATGCTTTCACGGTATTCCTCCTGAAGAGCGTGAACAGTATGTCCACCATGTTGCAAAAGTCATTCGTCCCGGCGGCAGGCTTTTTCTAAAGGTGTTCAGTCGTGAAGAGCCGGGAGACAGGGGGCCTTATCGTTTTACCAAGGAAGAGATAACAGGAATCTTCAAAGGGACCTTTTCTGTACGTTGCGCCACGAAAAGCACGTTTGAAGGTACCCTGGTCCACTCTCCAAAAGGACTATTTTTTGTCTTGGAGAGGTAGTTTAGTTTTTTTTACAAAGAAGGTTCCTCTGAACAAATTATTTCAAGGAACCTTCTTTCAGAGTCTTGCTTATCCGGCAGCCCGCCTGACATCGATTGCTTGAGGTCCCCTGGGACTTTGCTCTATATCAAAAGTTACCTTGTCTCCCTCTTGCAGAGAACGAAATCCTTCCCCCTGGATAGCACTATAATGTACAAAGACATCACCTTCGTTATCCGTCTCAATAAAACCATAACCCTTCTTGTCATTGAACCATTTTACTCGACCTTCCATCATTACAACATTCTCCTTTAATTTTTGCTCATACTTCTTACCTAAATTGAGCGATTAGCCTTTAGCGGTTAGCTATTAGTTTAATGATTACAGGATGTTTTGCTATTACAAACATTTACCCGTTGGGTGTTATTTCTAATTAATGTAATGCCTTGATTTTTCAAAGCTAAACCCTAATGGCTAACAGCTAATCGCTCAATTTAGGTCTTATCGGGTGTTACTTTAGTGACTACTCATGAAATCGCTTCGCCTTGATGAAAAATCGATTTCAAATTGGCACCCAAATACCGACCCTCACTTTTTGAGCTATAATTCTAACTACTTCATTAAGAGACTCATGCTCTCTCTTTACCGGTTTACACTTTTTTCAAAAAAGTATGTATTGTCGAATTGAATGCTGATGTCGAAACTGGAAATTTGAAATTTGAAATTAGGTAACGCATCTACATCTTTGTATTTTCCCAATTTCAAGTTTCCAATTTCCAATTTTACTGCCAAAACACAAGATCAATAAAGTGTAAACTACTTTTGATTTGTCATGAAGGATGCCGAATATCCTATTATCTTTTTCGAAGGATGACTTAATGGTTGTCTGTGACTAGTTGCTGACCACGAGTACCTGTCCTGGATAAATCCTGCAATTAATATTCAGATTATTGATGCGGAGTAATTGGGACAGAGACATATGGTGCTTTCTGGCGATTTGTGAGGGATTATCTCCATGTTTGACGCGATACATTTCTTTTTTCTCAGAATCAGTTTGGGATTTTTCTTTTGTAACTTTTAACTGTTGGCCCACATGAAGACGAGTTGACGACAAATTGTTGAGCCTGCAAAGTTCCTTTGTTGTTGTGTTGAAATTTCTGGCGATAAGCCACAGTGAGTCCCCCTTTCTCACTGCATATTTCCCATTATGAAGAGCCGCAGCACCTTTGGCTAATAATTTTGGAACTCTTCTGCCGGCAACAGGTATCTTTAGTTTTTGTCCGGATCGTATAAAATGTTTTTTGCGAATATTATTTGCCTGGATAATATTCCGAACGCTCGTATGATACTTAAGGGCTATAATTGAGAGTGTCTCTCCTTTTCGAACCTTGTGATACACATAAGCCCTTTTAGGTGGGGACCACTCCGGAATATCTGCGATTTTGGCAAGAAGGATTTCGCCTTTTCCCAGAGGAACCTTGATGGCATAGGAAATACCTGGAGTGACATTATAGCGAAGTTCCGGGTTTAGCGCGGCGAGGTCTTTAGCAGGTATATCCAGGTTGTCGGCAACTGTGTTTAAATTGACTTGTTTGTCAATGGTTACTACTTCATATGTTAT
>DFBQ01000241.1:9438-10879 GCA_002367355.1 Deltaproteobacteria bacterium UBA3076
TTATCAAGATAATTGATTTTCTGCCTGCGAATTTTCCTGAGAACCCTCCCTTCACCGCAGTTATATGCTGCGAGAACAGTAGTCCAGTCCCCAAATATCTGATGCAATTCCTCTAGATATGAAATGGCTGCAGCAGTGGACTTGGCAGGGTCCAATCTCTCGTCAATCCAGTTATCCCTGTTCAGGCCGAATTTGTAGCCCGTGGAGGGAATGAATTGCCACAGTCCAAGGGCGCGGGCACGGGATAATGCCTTTACTTTGAACCCACTTTCGATAAGGGGCAACCATGAGAGATCTTCCGGCAGTCCGGCTTCTTTCAAGGCATTAACGATTTCGTCCCGGTACTTCCCTGAACGTTTGTAAGACTCTATAAAGAATTTCCTTTCGCGTCCCTGGAATCTCTGGATCTCCCGTTTTACATAGCTGTTCATGATCAAAGGGATGGCCTTGTGATTTCCGTTTACCGCAGTATATCGCGATGCATGGATTTCCAAAATTCGCTTGGAAATCATAAATCTCAGGTCTTCCTTTTGCTGGATAAATTCCGGATCACTCTCCGGATCTACCTTTAGGATGAATTCATATGCCTGATCCAAGGCATCGATGGCTTTATTCAGGTAACCTTCAGCCCAGAATTCCTGGGATGCCTTGCAATAGTCCAGGGCGGCATCTAAAAAATCTTGCTCTCCGTCCGGTTCCTTTTCTTCACCTTTAGTGTAGCCCTTGGAATTCTCTAAAAGTCCGACTGCATGTCCTTCTGCATTTTCAGCGTCTTTCTGTTTTGATGGAGGGATGCAGGCCAGGAGTTCTTTGCTATCCTGAATATGAGTTTCTTTTTCGGAAGTACAATTGGCAGGATATTCATTATGGTTCACATTTGTGACCTTGGCTGCGGAGCAGCCAAAGATAAGGCTCAGCAAAAAAAGAGGGATTGCCTTTTTAATACAAGGAAATTTCATTACTTTTATTTTAAAGATGTACTGATTATGACCTGATTTGACACTGCTATCCTCTGGGAGTCTCTATATCGACACTAGTCAGAATTTCCTTTTTTGCCAAGGGCGGATTTACCAAAAAGTACCCAACAGTATTCTGTATTAAAAGCGTTTTTCCCGGCAAGATATTCAAGTATATAATTTTCCATTCAAATATCCAGTCTTTTTGTTAGCCATCAAGAAATAATTACTAATTATTGCCATTTTACAGCTATTCAAAGCCACTTGTCATGAGTATTTACGCTCTTATGCCTATGGCTGAATTCCCAGGCTCTTATCCGGCATCCTTCATTTTGTAGTTTACACTTTTTGGCTACCAACTTAAAGCGGGACAATTCGTAGGGTGGGCACTGCCCACCATCAATGAGCGATCTGCGTAGATTGGTGGGCAATGCCCACCCTACTGTAACTCCTTGAGATTACAAGGTGTCCCGCCTTAAGTTGGT
>DFBQ01000081.1 GCA_002367355.1 Deltaproteobacteria bacterium UBA3076
AGCAGAGGAACACTTGCCATACGCCCTCCCCTGTGTTGACTTCCGACACGATCAACTGCCTCGTCCTTCCCATTATGTACTCACGAGGCTCAATCACTTTAGCTTGCGCTTACGGCCTGTTGTCTTGATCGCCCTGTGCTTGACCTTTGGAATTACTCCCGCCGGCCCAGGGTCCTCTATCCAGTGGCTGGCCTGCCTTGCTGGAGCGGGATTCACACCCGCTGGAATATGCGACCTTGCCCGGCCGCACTGAACGGTTACAAAACATACACGTAGTTCGAATTTGAGAAATGTATTTTTTCTATGCGTTTTTTCACTTCCTCGCACCTTGCCCACGAACAAAATCTTGAGTTTTGCATGCAGCTCCATATATAGTATATAATATTAATATGGTTCATCGCGGATTACTGGGGTAATCCACTTGAACAGCTATTAGCGGTTAGCGGTTAGCTATTAGTTTAATGATTACAGGATGTTTTGCTATTACAAATTTTTACCCGTTGGGTGTTATTTCTAATTAATGTAATGCCTTGATTTTTTCAAAGCTAAACGCTAATGGCTAACAGCTAATCGCTAACAGCTAATCGCTCAACTTAGGTTTCTAGGAGTACAGAGGTAATGGCTATAAAGCTCATGGAAATGGATTTAAAGACTCTACCAGGTTACTTGATGCTGTTGTATTCCGTAATAGCAATCGCCCTTATTATTTTTTTATGTATCCCATCAACAGCTCTGGCTAAATACTTATATGTAATACCCAGCGCCGAGATCCCGCTGAGAAGTGGTAAGGGTAATGAGTACAGGGTTGTTGCCGTGATTATAAACGGTAGTCGGGTGCAACTGTTGAAAAAGGACGGGGACTGGGCCATGGTACGCACATCAAATAATAAGAAAGGCTGGATGCCTAAAAGGTATTTAAGCGCCTCCCAACCCTTGAAGGACGTGGTCGCTTCATTACAGGTCGAGAGAGATCAACTTAAAAAACAGACAACCGAAATTAGTGAACAACTGGATGAAGCCTCAGAGGCCCGGAATCAGTATGAGCAGGAATTGAAAGCCTGTATTCTGGACAGAGATCAAATCAGAAAGAGCTATGATGGCCTTAAAGAAGATGCTGCAGATGTAATAAATTTCAAGCAGGCCCTTTCAGAAACAGCAGAGGAACTCCAGGAAGTAAAACATAAATATACCATAGCTGAGCAGGAGAATGAACATCTCAGGGATAATAGCAAAATAAAGTGGTTTTTCGCCGGTGTCTGTACCCTGATAGTTGGTTGGATTATAGGTTTTATAACAACCCGCGGACGTAAGCGCAGACCTTCACTTCAAATCTAATAAGATAAAGACATTTGGCAGTGAATTTTGAATTTTCAAATTTCAAATTTTCAGTTTCGACATCGGCATTCAAAAGGATGCCGGAATTTATTTAAAATGTTAAGGTTCTTTATGATAAAAGGTTTTACTGATATGAGAATATTTAAATGCCCCGGGTGTGGTAAGCCGATTTCTTTTGAGGGGAACCCCTATAGGCCTTTTTGCAGTAAAAAATGCAAGATGGTGGATCTTGGAACATGGTTTAAAGAAGAATACCGGATATCAAACCCTATGGAATCTGAAGATGAATTTAAGGATTTAGAAATTGAGGAATTCCTAAATTAATGGAAAGAAGAATATGGACGAGAAAATCGAAAAAGTTATCCCTTCATACGACGTAATTATTCTTGGGACAGGACCTGCCGGTCTGCAGGCTGCAATTCATGCAGCAAGGAAAAAGGCCAGGGTGCTGGTACTGGGCCGTCCGGAATCCAGCAGCCTGTACAAGGCCCATATTGAAAACTATTGCTGTGTGCCCGGAGTAAAAACAGGAGAGGAGCTCCTATTAACAGGTATGCAGCAGGCAGAATATTTTGGGGCGGAACTTCTTCAAGAAGACGTTATAACAACCGCTGTCCTTCAGGGTGATGCATACCAGGTGACCACTGAGAGCGGAAAGACTTACTCTACATATGCCCTGATAATTTCAACCGGAGTAACACGTAAAGGCCTCGGACTTAAAGGAGAAAAGGACCTGGTCGGCAGAGGAGTCAGCTACTGTGTTGACTGTGACGCAAACTTCTATAGGGATGCTGTGGTGGCAGTAGTGGGAGACGGGAGCGCTGCTGCCCATGGCGCAGTCACTCTGAGTAAGATAGCTAAGGAGGTAACGCTCATAACTAAAGATTTGAAGGTGAACCCTGCGCTCAAGGCAGAGCTGGAAAAAGGCGGTGTGATAATGGTTGCCGGGTCCAAAGTAAAGGAGCTCATAGGCACCGACAAGCTGGATGCCATTGTACTCAGCGATGGCACCGAACTTTCCCTTGACGGACTCTTTATTGAAAAAGGCGCCAAAGGGGCCATGGAGCTTACGGCTTTTCTGGGAGTAAGCCTGGATCCGGAAAAATTCACTTATATAGTCACTGACAGAAAACAGGCCACCAACATAGGTGGCATCTATGCAGCAGGGGACATATGCGGACCTCCCCTTCAGATGGCAAAGGCCGTTGGAGAAGGTTGCGTCGCCGGTCTTTCCGCGGG
>DFBQ01000102.1:0-15296 GCA_002367355.1 Deltaproteobacteria bacterium UBA3076
GAAAGTATTCTTGAACGATACCGACTTTGAGAAATTCCTTGAATATATATTGACAGCAAAGGGGAAATATGACTTTTATCTACTTGCTTACGTATTAATGAGCAATCACTACCATCTTCTGATAAAGACTACTAAACCCAATTTATCCAAGATCATGCATTATATTAATGGTTCCTATACTACCTATTTCAACATAAAGAGTGGAAGAACCGGACATTTATTTCAGGGGAGATACAAGTCTCTGGTAATAGATGCAGACAGTTATTTTCAGGAGCTTACCAGGTATATACATTTAAATCCAATCAGGGCGAAGATGGTAGAGAATCCAGGGGATTATAAATGGAGGATTTTTGTTGGGCAGAGTGGGATTCATAAAGGAGAAGCTGAAGGAGCTTAAGACACAGGTAGAGAGTGATGAGATATCGTATAGAAAAGAGTTGAATGTAGGAATAGAGCCGGACATAATAATAGAGGAGGTAGCGAGAAGATACAAGAAGAATCTGGAGAAGTTGATAAATAGCAAAACAAGACCTGCGGTAGAGAAGCAGATAGCGATATATTTGATAAGGCGGTACACGGGATTAACAAACGGGGAGATAGGGAAGATATTCAAGATGAAGGCGCAGGCCATGAGCAAGGCGGGTATAAAGATAGAATGATGGAGGAGAACAGGAAGATAAGGAATCATGTAAAGAAGCTAATTTCTATTTTCCAGGGCTGACCCCTTTCCTTCTCTTTTCGTTACAGGTGAGGGCGTGGAGGGCTGTCGGGGTCCTCAGGCCGTGGCATGCAAGGAGAGAAGTGTCAGGAACTTGGGAGGCCCCAGGGACTTCTGATGACAGACGACACTGGCACCGATGCCAGGTGTTCGGGATACGCAGTAGTCGCGTGCGACGAGGCGTCATCGGAAATCCACAGGACACTCCGGCATGGTGGACCAGTCAATCACTGTCATAAGGTAGGGACGCCAAGCCCTATGGGCGAGGCCAACAAAGGAAACTGGGGAGTCGGATCAGCGCATAGTACTCTGAGGGCGGGAGAGCCGTCTACATGGGGAAGGGGCTGACGGTGGTATGTAGCTCATAAAGGAAACCTGTGCCGGACATGTAGGGCTGGATAACACAGGCGAACCTCACTGTGGAGGATAGCATACAAGGCGGGTAGTAATCCTGACGCCGGGATCTGAGCTGGGGCGGTCGGGTAACTGGCCGTCCTACCGCGACGCCTCAAAAAAACCATTGACGAATCCACAATTTAGTTCTAAATTATAACCATATTTTAGACCTGAAATTAAATCTATTTTATGGTGGCCAAAATGAAAGCTGTCTTAGCAAACTGCTCCGCGAGCATATCAGAATTAAAAAGAAATCCTAGTGCACTCATCAACCAATCCGATGGTGAACCCATTGCTATCCTCAACCATAATAAGCCAACTGCGTACCTTATCCCTGCAGAAACATATGAAGAGCTATTAGAGAGTATCGAAGATTATCAGCTTGGAATTATAGTAAAAGAAAGACAAAACGAGAAAATTTCAGCCATAGAAGTGGATATAGATGAATTATAAACTGAAATTTCTCCCAACGGCTCTTAAGGAATGGAAAAAGCTTGATAACACCATTCAAACTCAGCTTAAAAAGAAATTAAAAGAGCGTCTCAAAAGTCCTCATTTACACGGTAGCCAACTCCGCGGTTTTAAAAATCATTATAAAATCAAATTAAGGGCAAGTGGGTATCGTCTCGTCTACGAAGTCATTGATGACGAAATATGTGTACTTGTTATTGCTATTGGCAAAAGAAACAAGAACGAAGTTTACAAACATGTCCAAAAAAGAGCTAACCAGAAAAAGCATTAAAAAGAAAAAAGGCTAACAAGCCGCACTAAAAAAGGCTACAGTCCGGCCCACATCACCAAAGCACTGTACGAACTGCGGGTTACCGCCAACAACTACAACGAAAGCCTCTATACCACACCTATAAGTTCAATGAGGCTGTTGAGGATGAAGTGGTGCTGGACCTAGCTCATTGATGATTTTTCCACAGACCTCTTCTTGTGTAAGGTCGGCGCACTTCACTGTGACGTCTGCATACTTCGTGTACAAGATAAAGCGTTCATCAAACAGTTCAGCAAAGCTCTGATCCGGGCGTTTTGCCAAGCCTCTTGTGTCAAAATTATTTATTCTCGATTCCAGTGTCGGCAGATCCACATCAAGAAAGACGATTATGCCCGCTGCCTTAAAGTGAGTCATGGCGGCATGACTGTAAGCAGCGCTTCCTCCTGTAGCGATGACGTGATTCCGGCAGTCTATACCAAGGAGGATATCCTCCTCGATCTTACGCAAGGCCATGTGGCCGTCAGTATCTACTATGTCCTGCAGGGATCGACCATGTGATATCTGGATAAGGACATCCGTATCAACAAAGTCGAATGATGTCAGCTTAGCCAAAATGACGCCAACCGTGCTCTTGCCTGACCCAGGCATCCCGATCAAAACAATGTTGGACAGTTTTTTATTCATATTTATCCTGAAAAGCTAATCGCTAATGGCTAACAGCTAATCGCTTAACATACCTTAGAACATCATGTGACACATAACGAGCGCCATTATAATTCCTGTTATATCTGCAAGCAGGGCAGCCGCTACTGCATGTCGGGTCCGAACCACGCCGACAGCACCAAAATATACTGCCAGGACGTAGAAAGTGGTTTCCGTGGAACCCTGCATTGTGGAGACTAAAAAGGATGAGAAGCTGTCCGGGGCACGGCTCACCACCTCACTCATGATTCCAAACGCCCCGGAGCCTGAAAGGGGCCTCATAAAGGCCATGGGAAGGGCATCCGTCGGCATTCCGATCATTGATGTAAGCGGTTGGAATGCTGATACCATCAGGTCAAAAGCGCCTGAAGCCCGAAACATGCCGATGGCAACCAGGATCATTACAAGAAAAGGGATGATCTTTACTGCCACCTGGAACCCTTGCTTTGCGCCTGCGGTAGCAGCTTCGTATACCTTGACACCTCTAAGATAACCAAACAAAAGAAGGCTGCACATAATTACAGGGACCAACCAGTAAGAGAGAATCTCTCTGCCTAAATCTTGCCAATCAGTGCCGGTGATTAGACGAAACACGGCTCCACCAGCAAAGGCAAGGACCATCAGTATGACCGCCCACCTGCCGACCCATCCGGGCGGGTGAAGTTCTTCATCGACTTCTTCTCCATTGTAGACAGTGGCAGAGTCTTGTTCCGTATCCTCAGGGTCTTCGCTCACTGTCTCTATGGGTGTTTTGTGATTACTGAAGCTAACAAAGGTCTTTGAGGCGATAATGGCCATTGTGGTAGAGCAGATTGTTGCAATAAGTGAAGGAATAAGAATGGAAGCGGGTTCTGCAGCACCGGCGGCTGCCCGCACGCCGATTACGCCCAGCGGAAGGATCGTAACGCTCGATGTATTGATCGCCAGAAACAGGCACATCGCATTGGTAGCCTCTCCCTTGTTCGGATTCAGCCGGTCGAGTTCCATCATCGCCTTGATTCCCATTGGTGTAGCGGCATTGCCAAGTCCCAGGGCGTTGGCGGCCATATTCATAATCATGGCCGACATGGCCGGATGCTCGGCAGGCACATCAGGAAACAGGCGGTGCATGACAGGACGGATGGCGCGGGCAATAAGACGCATCAAGCCCCCGGCTTCAGCGACTTTCATAAGACCAAGCCACAGTGCCATAATCCCGATCAAGCCGATCGCCAGATTGACGGAACTCTTTGCGGATTCGAATGAAGCATCAACCAGTTGCTTCATTCTGCCGTTGTAAGAGGCGACCACGGTAGCCAAGAGTATCATAAAAAGCCAAATAAGATTAATTGCCGCCGGATGCTTCTTCATTGGCTCAACTGAGCTACACACGTGCTGGAAATCAGTTCCATGGCGAGGTCTGCCGCCCTTTCCGCCGCTCCTGATCCACCCAGGGCGTTTTTTACCTCTTTCAAGTCCTTAATCATATTCTCCCTCACGGCGTCGTCTCTGAGTAGAGACAGCGCCTCTTGAGAGAGTCGCTCAGGAGTGACATCTTGCTGAATTATCTCAGTTACTACCCGGCGTCCTGCCACCAGGTTTACCAGGGATGCAAAAGGCACCTTTATAAAGCATTTTCCCAGAAAACCTGTAACAGGTGACACCTTGTAAGTGACTACCATGGGAGTTCCCAGAATGGCAGCCTCAAGGGTGACGGTTCCAGAGGCCGCAAGTATCAGGTCAGAAGCGGCTATGGCATTATAGGTCTGCCCCTTCACCACTCGAATAATTTGGTGATTTGGTGATTTGGTGATTTGGTGATTGATAGATTTGTCCGTCTGTAATTGTCTGTGCGGGTCTGTGATTATTAACTCAGTTGTTCGATGATTGAACGATTCCAGAATTCCGGGATCAAGGGATGGAGCAAGCGGTACCACAAACTGGATATCCTGCCTATCTTGAAAGATCCTCTCGGCAGCACCTGTCATCACGGGAAATAGCCTGGAGATCTCGCTCTTCCGGCTGCCGGGGACAAGTCCCACTATCGGCTTTTCAGGATTGAGCCCTGCCTTTCTGCAAAATTCGGTTTTGGAAACCTCGGCCTTGACTACGTCAAGAAGTGGATGGCCCACAAATCTCACTTCCATGCCGCGAGATCTGAAAAAGGCTTCCTCAAATGGCAAGATTACAGCCATTCGATCTACCAGACGGCGAAGCTTTTTCACTCTGCCCTGACGCCAGGCCCATACCTGGGGGCTGATATAGTAAAATATGGGGATTCCCAGCTTCTTTGCCCTGCCTGCCACCTGGAGGTTGAACTCAGGATAATCTATGAGAATGAGTAAATCCGGTCTCTCTTTGCGGAGCCATGCTGTGGTACGGCCAAAGGCCTTTAAAATCGGTCTGATCTGACCGATGACCTCCACCACCCCCACCACCGCGAGATCAGAGCTTGGAAACAGTAATTCCAGCCCCGCCTCCTCCATTTTTGGACCGCCAATGCCTACAAATCTTGCCTGGGGCAGTCTGGACTTAAGGGCACGGATAAGGTTTGAACCATGAAGGTCGCCGGATGCCTCTCCAGCTATGACAAATACCTGCACCCACTAATTCCTCATAGCTGATTATACCGCAAAAAAGCCTAGGTCCAGGGTATTGAGTCCTTGCATAATCCGGGCATTTATATCCAGAGCGAGCTTTAGTGCCCTCCTGCCCGATTCTCCTGTAACTTTTGGTTTTTCAAGACCCTGCACTGCCCTTACGAATGATTCAAGTTCGTCATAGAGCATATCTGTTCCCTTATGGGTCTTGAATTCAGGTCTGATGGCGGCCATTGGGCCTGCGCTCAAGTCTCTGGTTACAACAAGACTCTTACGTTCTGCGCAGTCCGCAGAGATATAGGCCCCTGGCTGAAAAACCCTGATTCTGCGCATATCTTGGAGAGAAATCCGGCTTGCAGTAAGATTCGCAGTACATCCATTCCCGAAAATGAGCCTTGTGTTTGCAATATCCACTTTTGGGGTAAGTACCGGCACACCCACTGCCCTTATTTCTTTAAGGGGTGAGTGCACCAGGGCCAGTATTATTTCCAGATCGTGAATCATCAGATCCAGGACCACATCCACGTCAGTAGCCCTGTCCTTAAAGCCGCTCAGCCTGTGGGCCTCTATAAAGAGGGGATGCGTCACCTTTGCCTCAAGCACCTTTATGGCAGGATTAAATCGCTCCAAATGGCCCACCTGGAGTATCAGGTCTTGCTTCTTTGCCAAGCTGATGAGCTCATCCGCTTCCTCCACAGTGGTAGAGATAGGTTTCTCAAGCATGCAGTGTATGCCATGGGAGAACAGTATCTTGGCAACTTCGTGATGATGAATAGTGGGGACAACTACTGATGCCGCATCGATCTTTCCTATGATCTCATGGATATCGGTGTAGGCATCGGTCCCCACCTCTTTGGCCACGTCCTGTGCACGCTCAGGAGATACGTCCACTACTCCGACAAGGTCTACTCCCTCCATCTGCGCGTACTTCTGGGCATGAAACCGCCCCAGATATCCCACTCCTATGACTGCTGTCCGAATCAATGTGTTTCTCCGTTAATATTGCACAACACAAAGGCAAACAGTGCTTTACTACGAGTGCCGTATGGAATGATCTCCGTCAATGCCTACTACGGCTATTAACGACCTATCAGCCAGACCAATGGTAGAATCCCTGTCAAAAAACAGGGTGCGGCCAGCCTCCACAGCCAGGACTGATGCCTTGACCAGGATCATCTGCTCAATGGTTCCAACTCCCACGGAAGGAAGGTCAAACCTGGTATCCTGTGTGGGTTTACAGACCTTTATTACCACCGCACCCGACCCACCCAGTTGCCCGCCCCGCCGGATGGTCTGATCTGTTCCTTCAATTGCCTCGACAGCCAGTACAGCGCGGTCCTTGACTACCAGGCACTGGCCTATGTCAAGGCGTCCTATCTCCCTTGCGAGTTCCCAGCCGAAATGAATATCCTCCCACTGGTTCTTTGAGGGCTTGCAACGGGTCAACACACCGGAAGGGAGGAGTAGTTCCTTCAAAAGAACGGTGGAAGGAAGAATCCGGATGCCTTCTTGCTCAAGCTCCGCAGCAATGGACCTCAATATTCCGTCATCCAGCCTGTTGTCCAGGCGTCGCCATAGGTTTATTGCCCTGAGATCAGGGCGGACGTCCTTAAATATCCTGGTCTTTGTTATAGAACCTGCAAATATGGCCTCTGACGCCCCTGCTTTTTTAAGTGTCTTTATGAGCTTGCCTAACTGCCCCAGGTAAACCCATTCAATTTGATCCACTTCCTCTGAAAGCAAGGGATCTGTCTCCCCCTTGTGAGCTACCGCCACTATCCCGCGGCCCTGCCTTCTCGCAGCTCTGGCGCACATCAGAGGGAACTGTCCTCCCCCTGCCACCAGCCCCAAAGGATGGTCCTGCATCAAGGTTCCTCTTCTCCATTGGAAGCCATGGGCACACCCCTTTTGGAAGACCTGATAAACTCAGTAAATCTTTTTACCTCGGGCATGGCCCCAAAACGGGATTCCACGACAGCAAGGGCATCTCTCACAGTATTACTTCCCTGAAAGACCACTCGATAAGCCTCTTTCAGGGCATCAATAACCTCTCTCGAAAGCCCTTGCCGTCTCAGCCCCACCAGATTCAGGCCATAGAGATGATCCCTTTGGCCCCAGTACTTCACATAAGGAGGTATATCCTTATTTGCACCTGACATGCCGCCCAGAAAGGCATGGGCACCGATTCGGCAGAACTGATGGATAGCTGACAGTCCACCGATGATGACGAACTCTCCTATCTCCACATGTCCCCCAAGAGTGACTCCGTTTGCCATGATCACATGGTCCCCGACTTGGCAGTCATGGGCCACATGACAATAAGCCATAAGCATGCACTGCTTCCCGACTCTTGTAATACCGCCTCCACCTTGAGTCCCGCGGTGGACTGTGACGAACTCCCTGATTATAGTCTGGTCGCCTATCTCAACCCTTGTGGGCTCGCCGGCGTACTTCAGATCCTGAGGAGGGGCTCCAATAGATGCAAACTGGAAAATCTTTATCTTTTCTCCAAGCCGGGTATGGCCCTCAATTACGGCATGGGGGCCTATTTCCGTCCCCGGACCTATCTCGACGTCAGGTCCGACAACCGCATAGGGCCCTATCTTTACTCCTTTTGCAATTTCTGAATCCGGGGAAATTATGGCTGTTGGGTGTATATCTCTCTCGATAATCATCAGATTGTCCAAGCACTACAATTAAATAGTATAGGAATTTTCATTATTCAGAGTCCCGCCGCAGGCGGCTAATTTATTGAACGGCCGCTATAAGCACAGCCTCTGCCGCGACCTTATCATCGACAGATGCCTTACCTTCCATCTTCCATATAATCGATTTACGTTTTATGAGTTTTAAATCCATAATCAACTGGTCGCCAGGGACCACCGGCCTTCTAAATCGTACTTCATCCATCCCTGCAAACACCATGAGCTTGTCCTCAAGACCCTCTGGATCTGTATTCTTGGCAAAAATGATCCCTGTCTGTGCCATGGCCTCCAGGATAAGGACCCCTGGCATAATAGGCTCTCCGGGGAAGTGACCCTGGAAAAAGGGCTCGTTTATGGTAACGTTCTTAAGTGATTTGATGCCTACACCAGGTTCAATGCTCAAAACACGGTCAACCAGCAAAAAGGGATACCTGTGAGGCAACAGGGCCGATATATCTTGTATTCGGAGTTGGCTATGCATCGTTTCCATTTTCTTTTCCTAATAACCTGTCTTCAAGTCTGTCTATACGTCCTTTAAGATCACTGACTTGCTTTACCATCTCAGGAAGGCGCTTGAGTGCGCTTGCAACCCTTAAAAACAACCTGTGAGGCATTGCAGGAGACCCTGTAACCACCTCGCCTGCTGCCAAGCTTTTGACAACTCCGGATTGCGCACCTACCATGACCCGATCTCCCAATTCTATATGACCCCCCACACCGACCTGTCCTCCCAACACCACTCCCTTACCTATACGGGTACTCCCTGCAATACCGACAAAGGCCACGAGCAATGAGTCAGCCCCTATAGACACGTTGTGGCCGACCTGTACGAGGTTATCGATCTTGGTGCCCCGGCCTATACGGGTTTCTCCCAGGGCTGCCCTGTCTATGGTGACGTTGGCACCTATTTCTACATCGTCCTCTATCACGACTATGCCGATCTGGGGAATTTTTATATGGGATTCACCGCACCTGGCATAACCGAACCCATCGCTTCCAATCACCGTCCCTGCATGTACTACCACCCTTTTCCCCAGACGACAGCCCTCATACAATACTACATTGGGATAAAGGACTGTTTTGTCCTCAATACATACATCATTTCCCACATACACTCCTGGATGGAGTGTTACATATGGACCAATGCGCACCCTATCACCAATAAATACTCCGGGATATATGCTGACATTCCTGTCTATTTCACAATTCGAGCCCACATGTGCCTTTGGACTCACCCCCAACGCACAGAAAGGCTTATCCAAAAAGGCAGATGCTATTAAGGCATAGGCGAGATATGGATCTTTAACCAGAATAGAGGGACGATCCAACACATAGGGCCAGTCCTTTGGAAGTATCAAGGCCCCTGCCATGCTCTTCTCCACCTCTTCCCCATAGCGGGATCCGACAGCAAAACTTATTTCGTCCGGCCCTGCAGCCATCAAGGCCTGTATGCCTGATACAGAAAAATCCTCTGACCCTTTCAGATCCCCTTCGATCAAAAGTGCTATTTCTCCAAGCGTCTTCATAGTTTACCAATCACCAAATCACCAAATCACACAATTCAAAAGCTTCCCCCCATTCTGAATTCCCAGTTGCTTGTATCATCTCCCTCCTCTTTATTTATATTGAAACCCCATTCTATGCGAAGGGGCCCTATGGGAGACAGCCACCTTATGCCGGGACCCACAGAGATGCGTGTAGTTTGATTGTCGTAATCATTACCATCGTCCCAGCAGTTCCCCATATCCAAAAAGATTACACCATTCAGACCCATATTTTTCAACAGCGGAAAGATGGTCTCAATCTGCATAAAACCCATGTAATTACCGCCGACACGATCGTCATCGTCGCTCTCTGGATCTGTAGGACTTATACGGCCATACTTGTAACCTCTGACAGAGTCGATACCGCCCAGAAAAAAGCGTTCGTAAATAGGGAGTTTCCCTCCGCCCCCCTCGGTCACATAGCCGGCTCCAGCTCTCACGTGGCCGATGATGGACTTCCAGATGGGATGGTAATAGCTGACACCGCCTTCCAGTTTCACAAAGGCGGTGTCACCGCCCAGAACTCCCCCTGCATATTCAATTGAGATTTTGTTGTTCCAGCCGTGGGAGGGATTGTAGTAGTCATCTCTTGTGTCATAGGTGAAACCAGCGCCTACAGACCTGGTAAAATGGATATCCTGTGAATCCTTTATGATTGTTGATGCATTGTCAGAAACGTCCGACATATCAGTATTATCCATTCTCAGCTTAATAAACGTACTGAGATCATCGTTCAGGGGGTAGCCAAAACGCAACGCACCTCCCGTGCTTTCCTTTGTGTAGTCGTCATATTCCCGCTCCCAATTGTACATTTCAATACCAAGAGAAAGTCGAGTATCCCTGAAATAAGGCTCGACAAAACTCAGTGAGTATCGATTAGTCTCCGAGCCAAGTATACCCCTGAAACTCAGGGTCTGACCCCTCCCAAGGAAATTCCTCTGACTAATCTCCCCCATGAGCATTAAATTTTCCACTGAGCTATACCCTGCCCCTATGCTGAAGGTACCGGTTGCCCGCTCCTTGACCTCCACCTTGAGGTTCATATATTCTTCGCTGCTCCCTTTGCTGGGGGTAAGATTTACATCCTCAAAGTAACCCAACCTGTTCAGCCTTTGGCTACTCTTTCTGAACCCGGAAGCGCTGAAAGGCTCAAGCTCTTTGACCCTGAGTTCCCTCCTGATGACTTTATCCCTGGTCCTTGTATTTCCAACTATTTCTATTCGTTCAAACTTTACACTTGGGCCTGTATTCACCAGCAATGTTATGTTTACCAGCTTTTTCTCCGAATCCTTTTCAATCCTCGGAGTAATATCCGCATAGGCAAAACCCTCATCTGCATATATATCTGTGAGCTTCAATATATCCTGGCGAAGTACCTGCCGGCTGAAAACAGGCTCCTGAGTGATCTCAAGCTCGCTTAGAAGTTTTTCCTTGTCCTTGAAAAAGTCCTGCTCTATATCTACCTGACCTACTCCATAACGACTTCCCTCTTCTATGGGAATCGTGATATAGAGCCAGGCATCTTCCCTCCGGACCGCAGGACGGCCCACTTTGGCATCCACATAACCCCGATTATGGTAATAGGCGGCAATTCTTCCGAGATCTCTCTCCAGGGCATCCTGCTTTAGGACAGCTTGGTCCCCCTTAAACAGGGCCACGATATTACTCCAGGAAGGAATCCAGAGAGGTTTTTTCTCAGAGGTCTCCAACAATTCTTTTAATTCCTTATCAGAAAAAGCCTGGTTACCCTGGAACTCAATGGCCTTGATGCGGACCGGCTCTCCTTCCGTAATCTCAAATACCACATCGGCTGCCTGCCCTGACACCGGTTCCACCGAGGCCAGAATACTGGTTCCAGCATAGCCCTTTTCCATATATAGGGCCTTGATCTTCTCGGCATTTTCCTGAAGGGTCTTTTCCTGAATAATAGTATATGGCTTAAGATCTATGATTTCGCGTATCTTTTCCTCTGAAATTTCTTTATTGCCGGACAATTTGATTTCCTGTATGGCAGGCTTTTCTTTCACAATAAAGGTCACGATGCGACCTGAAGGACTCTCAGTGGCATCCACCTGCACGTCATTGAAGAAATCCATCTTATATATGCTCTTAATATCAGAGGCAATAATCTCAGGATCGAAAAAATCGCCGGCCCTGGTCCTGGCGGCCTGAAGGGTTGCGTCGGTATCCACCCTCCTGTTACCACTGACACATACCTCCGCCACCAGATAAGGGGCAGCCAGGACCTTTACCATCTCGGCTTCCATCTGATCCAGAAGCATATTCATCTCGCGCCGGTCCCCTTTGGCAAAAAGAATCCTTGGCTCACCAGCAGCATCCTCCAGGTCAACGAGCCTTAAATTCAGGCCCAACCACTCTCCAAGGCAGCTAATACTCCCATAAAACGCAAACTGAACCTGTTGGGCCTTTCCAGCTTTAATAACATTATCCAAAGACTCTGGTGGTCGGTCTTTTGACAAACGCACCGTATATCCACGAAACTCAAGACGTTTGGAAAGTCCTTCCCTTACCTCATCTGCCAGACATGACTTGTCTTTTGGTCCATAATAAGCCAATGATGCCCCGAGAATGGTTGCCGATGGAAGAGAAATGCTCCCCATGGTACTGGAGACCGGAATAAATTGAAAAGACAGAGACAAAACCAGACATACGGCAAACAAATAAAATGATCTGTATATAGAGGCTATCAGTCTTCGTAGGACATTAGAGGTTTTCATTTATTATTTTCCATATAAAATTAAATTATCACCATCAAGATATACGCCCAACACCGGAATCCTTAAGTTCAGAGGCGTTGAGTTCAACGGCCCGGCCCTCCGCCAACCCGATACATCGGTCCATACGGCTTGCCAAGGCCAAATTATGGGTAACAACTACCACGGTTGTGCCGTATCGTCTATTTAAGGTAAAAATTAATTTCGCGGTCTTCTCTCCAGTCTTTTCGTCAAGATTTCCGGTAGGTTCGTCAGCAAGGAGCAACCTGGGTTTTCTTATCATGGCCCTTGCCAGGGCTACTCGCTGCTGCTCACCACCTGAGAGCTGACCAATGCGGTGATCAAATCTCTTTTCAAGACCAATTTCAGCCAGTATATCCTTTGCCATTTCCCTGGCCTTGGGCCTGGATTCCCCAGCCACAAAACACGGCATCATAACATTCTCAAGGGCGGAAAACTCCGGCAACAGGTGATGAAACTGAAAGACAAACCCCAGTTCTTCATTACGAAACCTGGAGAGTTTAGTATCATTCCAGGAAAACACATCCTCTCCAAAGTGGAGAACCTTACCGCTGGTAGGGCAATCCAGAGTGCCCAGTATGTGAAGAAAGGTGGTCTTCCCAACCCCTGAAGCCCCAACTACTCCAACAATTTCACCAGAATAAATCGAACACTTGAGATCCTTAAGCACCTCCACCTTGAGTCCGTTGTTTGTAAAGACCTTTCTAAGGCCATCAATTTCTAATACCAAGGTTTTGTTGCTCAACCTAAGAGGAGACAAAGGGTCTCTTGCACCAGCAGACTCTAACAGAGTTTTTTGAGCTTCAGCCATATTATAGAATGAAATAAGTTAAAAAAGTGATCCCATTGATAACAAATAAGACTATCTCAATCAAGTAAAGAGGTGCATGTAAATGGTTTTTTAATTTGACACCTGAGCTTGCCGCTGTTAACCAAAAATTATTATTCAACTCATGGGAGGACATAATATGTCCAAACTGCCTGTCCTTTTCGGTCTCCATAACCACCAACCCCTTGGCAACTTTCACCAAGTTGTAGAGAGGTTGACCAACACATGTTATCGCCCTTTTCTGCAGGCCATCTCCAATGCCCCATGGCTTTCATTTTCCATCCATGTTAGCGGAACTCTTCTTTCATGGTGGGAAGACAACGACACTGCAATTATTGACCTCATGGGCGGCATGGCAGATGAAGGACAAATGGAACTTTTGGGCGGTGGTTTTTATGAACCGGTCCTTGCCACCATATCCCGAGAGGACAGAAAAGAACAAATACTAAAACTCAGTGAATACCTTGAACGGCGTCTTGGGCAAAGGCCCAAAGGAGTCTGGCTTACAGAGAGGGTATGGGAAAACCAGATAATTGAGGATCTGTTGGATGCCGGCATACAATTTGTTATCGTAGATGACCGGCATTTCCTTGTAACAGGTTTTAATAAACAAGACCTCTATGGCTACTATCTGACAGAGTCAGGTGGAGAGACACTGGCGGTTTTCCCAATAGATGAGACTTTACGTTATCTTATCCCCTTTTTGCCAATGAACGAGCTTGAGGCATACTTGAGACAGATTGCTGCAAAAGGGGAAATGGCTATTTATGTGGACGACGGAGAAAAGTTCGGCGCTTGGCCCGGGACTCATAAGTGGGTTTATGAAGACGGATGGCTTAATAATTTTCTGGAGTCCACTTCCCGATGGAAAGAGGAATTTATTGACTGGACTACATTTTCACAGGTCATGGACAAGGTACCCGCGTCAGGTATCTGCTATCTCCCCAACGCATCCTATGAGGAGATGGAGCAGTGGGCTCTTCCTGCAGGCAATATTCTGAAGCTCCAGGAATTGATCAAGTCCTTGGGACCGGAGGCCAAAGAGGTCTACAGGCCATTTTTGCGTGGAGGGCACTGGAAAAATTTCTTTGTGAAGTACCCGGAGTCAAACCACATGCACAAACGCACTGCTGCTGTAAGCCGGATGAGTCTCAATACCCGCTTACCTGACAGACAGGCCAGGGACTATATCCTTTCGGCCCAGTGTAATGACGCCTATTGGCATGGTATCTTCGGGGGTCTTTATCTTCCACATTTAAGAAATGCTGTATGGCAGTCAATACTCAAGGCCGAGGCCGGACTCCGCAAAGGACAAGACCTCTCAATCGAGGAATCAGATATTAATAAAGATGGCCTCCCGGAGGTCATCATTTCGTCCGGAGATGCCTGTCTGGTCTTTGAACCACACTCTGGTGGACAATTAGTTGAGTTCTCCCTGCTCGACCATCCTAACAACTATTGCAACACTCTGACCAGGAGGCCTGAAGCATACCATCAGGCCCTGAGAAAAACCCTGGAGAATGGCACATACGACAATAACGGAGAACTAAGTGAAGGTGTCTCAAGCATCCACAAGCTCACAAAGACCGTGGACCTTTCCATGCTGGATGAGCTCACATACGATTGGTACAGGAAGAATTCCTTCATAGATCACTTTTTCGACCCAACGGCCATCCTCGATGATTTCAAGAGGTGCGATTTCAGAGAATGGGGAGATTTTGCCAACCAGCCCTTTGAATCCCGTATTGACCAGGGAACTCTTATTCTTGTAAGACATGGAGGCCTCTATGTGCCCGGCTCCCCCAAAAGGCCTGTTCGTCTGACCAAGAGCTTCATTTTCAAGAATAGGGGCATGGCAATCACTGCCAAATACGTCCTTAAAAACGATTCTATTGACCGGATAAACTGCCGATTTGGTGTAGAATGGAATATCTTTCCGGCATTTCTGGCCTTAGGAAACGGGGGAATCCTTGTGGGAGGACAAAAACAGAATTTCAGTTCTCCATGGGAGCAGACAGGGAATAAGATAACCTTTGTGGATCAGGCGATAGGCGCAGAACTCCATATTGACCTTGGCCAGGACAGCACTATCTGGGGATTCCCGGTAAA
The DNA here is from genome assembly GCA_002367355.1 of Deltaproteobacteria bacterium UBA3076. Classification (GTDB taxonomy): domain Bacteria; phylum Desulfobacterota; class Dissulfuribacteria; order Dissulfuribacterales; family UBA3076; genus UBA3076. Next base: position 15,060 of record DFBQ01000102.1, read on the forward strand.
CACAGTAGCCCAGTCAGAGAGCGGCTATGAAAAAACCATTCAGGCTATTTCCATCATGGCCCATCAAGAACTGATACTTGAACCGGGAGAGGAGTGGCAACAAGGAATCACCTGGCAGGTGGAGACAGCAGCCCTGAAAAGCGCCTTTTATCCAGGTTGAGGTATACCTAAATTGAGCGATTAGCCTTTAGCGGTTAGCTATTAGCTTAATGATTACAGGATGTTTTGCTATTACAA
>DFBQ01000102.1:15413-19526 GCA_002367355.1 Deltaproteobacteria bacterium UBA3076
TGGCTAACAGCTAATCGCTCAACTAAGGATATAATTACCCCCTTCTATACGCAGGCCTATACCCTTTACTATTGCAGTAGACACCGTCTTCCTGGCTGTTGCCAGAATTCGCCCAAAGGTTTGTCTGGAAATGCCCATCCGAACGGCAGCGGCGTCCTGATCCATTCCCTCCATATCGCTCATACGCAATGCCTCAAAACCTTCAACAGTCAAAACAACTTCATCAAGACCGCGCAACGGTATGCCCCTTGGCTTGAAATAGGTCACCGCAGGCTCCTGATCAACTTTTCGCCATTTAGGGGGTCTGGCCATAAATTTTTCTCCGGCTCAGCTCTTCAGCACTTTTTGCAGGGCCTCAATACACCGTAAATTCTCCTCAGGGAGACCGACAGTAATCCTGATGTGCTTAGGTAAACCATATGCAGTCATTGCCCGCACAATGATTCCCTCTCTGAGCATTTTTTCATAGACCATTTTGGCATCCCTGCCGATATCTACAAGAATGAAGTTGGTCTCACTGGGCATCACCCTGCATCCTAACTCCTCAAGTTTTTCCGTGAGAAAATCCATGCCCTGCCACACGGCATCAACGGTCTTTTTAAGGTGTTGATGGTCGTCCAGGGCCGCAAGAGCCCCTGCCTGGGCCATGGTATTGACATTAAAGGGCTGCCGGACCCGCTCCAGATATTTGGCCACATTTCTGTCCATAACCCCATAGCCCACCCGGAGTCCGGCCAGACCATAGGCCTTTGAAAAGGTCCGAAGGGCTATGACCCTCCTGTCCTGCTTCATATACTCCACTGCCTTCGGAGTCTGCTCAGTCCTAACGAACTCCATGTAGGCCTCATCCAGGACTACTAATAAATAATCCGGAAGATCTTCCAGAAATGCATCGAAGTCTGCCCTGTGAATGACCGTACCCGTGGGATTGTTGGGATTATCCAGAAAGATCAGGCGGGTTTTCGGTGTAATCGCCCGTGATATGTTCTCAAGGTCGTGACGGTACTCTGAAAGGGGAATGACTACATTGCTCCCCCCCACGGCCTGCACCATTTTACAATATACCAGAAAGCTCGGATCACTGCTTATGGCTTCATACCCTGGTCGAATGAAAACCCTTATCAAAAAATCTATCAACTCGTTGGATCCGTTGCCAAGCACTATCTCCTCAGAAGACACTCCCAACAACCCGGCAATCTTCTCCTTGAGGTAGTAGCCGCTACCGTCGGGATAGCGGTGCAGAAAAGATATGGCATTCCTTATGGCCTCCTGGGCCTTTGGAGACGGCCCTAATAAATTTTCATTAGAGGCAAGTTTGATAGGATCCTTTACCCCATACTCCCTTTCGAGTTCCTCAAGGGGCTTACCTGGAGGATAAGGGACAAGGCTTGTGAGATATTCAGGGACTTCAAAAGATAAAGGCTTTGATTTATTAAACATGTAATAATCCTTAATGTGAACGCTTACTATTCCTGTTAGCCAAACCTAACTGGTTTTCGCGGTTCTCGAATACAGCTTATGTTCTTCCAGTCCGAGATTCGGATTAACTTCCACCCTGATTTCAACATCAAAGTTTTTTTCAAGGTTATAAAGTTCTAAGCGCTTACGATTAAGCAGGTATGAGACAACCTGAGGCGGAGCCTCCAGCACAAGCTGCCCCGAAATCTTTTCACGACTACCTGCCAGATGAGCACTGATTCTTCTCAAGTCTGCCAGCGCAAGGGCCTCCACAGACATCACCACCCCCCTTCCATGACAGTAGGGACAGGAGCAATAACTGCCCAGTTGCACAGGAGAGCGGATCTTCTGGCGTACCAGTTCAAGAACACCAAATCGTGAAATCCTCGCAATTTCCGTCCTGGCACGGTCTTTTTTGAGGCAATTCCTCATACGCTTTTCCACCTGTTGTCTGTAGGCCTTATTACGCATATCAATAAAATCAATAACTATTATTCCCCCGAGGTCCCTGAGACGGAGTTGTCTGGCTATTTCCTCCGCAGCCTCCAGATTGGTCTTTAGTGCAGTTTCCTCAATATTTTTTTCTCTGACGTTTTTCCCGGAATTCACATCTATAGATACCAGAGCCTCGGTTGGCTCTATAACAATATGCGCTCCGGAAGGCAGTCTGACGTTGGGCTGATATACTTGCTCTATCAGAGTCTCAAGATTGAAGTGTGAAAAAATGGGGACGTCGCCTTGGTATAAATGTACAGTGGCTACCTGCCGTGGGGCAATGATGCGAAGAAAGGCCTTTATATTATCATAGACCTCCTGCCGGTCCACCAAAATTTCATCGACATCGCTTGTTAGATAATCCCTCAGAAATCGTTTCACCAGATCCCTGTCTCTATATATCAGGGCCGGGGCCTGAGCGGACTGGACCTTTTTTCTTAAGTTGCTCCAGAGTCGCGCCAAGTACCTGAAATCCTTCTGTATCTCTACTTTTGGAACGTCTTCAGCGACTGTCCGGGCAATAAGTCCCACACCTTCCGGCAACTTGCATGCCTTTAATATCTGTTTAAGCCTTTGACGTTCCTCTTCATCCTCTATTTTCCTGGACACGCCTACTTGAGCAGTACCGGGCATCAGCACCAGATACCTCGCTGGGATTGAGATATAAGTTGTTACCGCAGAGCCCTTCATATGGGTCTCTTCCTTGACTATCTGTACAAGAATGTCCTGGTTTTTTTTTAAAAATTCATGGATACGTTTTTTGTTTTCAGCATATCCGTAGTATTCAGGGTGTATATCAGCTAAGGGCAGATAGCCGTTTCTGGGAAGGCCGATATCAACAAAAGCCGCATGTAGGCTTGGCTCTACCTTTACTATTCGACCTTTATAGAGGTTAGCTCTGGTCTGGGTATGGGAGAATGTCTCAATATCAAAGGCCTCAAGACGTCCATTCTCCAGAAGGCCTATCCGGCATTCCTCCGGCGCCTCCATGTTGATTACAATCTGGCATTTGCCGGATTTGTTTAATTTTTTCCTTGGTTTCATATCAATTTTCGTATACTCCTAAACACCGGCTCTGTCACCGGGAAGATAAAAGAGCTTGTTGTTGAATGCCTCAGTCTTTATCATACCGGAGCTGCACATTCGATTAAGTACCTCCTGGACAGATTCAGCTCCAAGGCCCAGAATATCATGAAGGTCTTCGATACTGAGAGGCCTTCTGAGCAAAGTATCCAATATCTCAGCCTCAATAATCGGCTGGATCCCCTTCTCCATGCTATGTCTATAATCTACTATGATCTCGGCCTTTTCACCTAGTTGTTCCTTCAATTCCTCCATCTGCCTTTTTGATAGAGGATTGGCCCAGGTCTCGACCGGAGGACGAACTACAGTATTAAGCTGAATCTTATCGGGTTGGATAGACTTTAAAATCTCTTTAAGTCCCCTGATTTCATCTGTACCGTGATTAATCCCCCTGACAAAAAGGACCTCCAGCCAGATCTTTCCCTTAAACTCCTTTCGTAATTTTATTAAGCCATCTAAAATGGTCTTAAGATCCACGCACTTGGCCGGACGATTGACCCTTCTAAAAGAATTAAGCACCACAGAATCAAGAGAGGGCAATAAAATATCCGCATGACAGAGTTCCTCTCTCACTTGCGAATCAGAGAGCAGAGTGGAGTTGGTAATGACTGCAATAGGTTTATCCGTATGCCCCTTGGCAAAGGCCAGAAGTTCTCCAAGGCATGTATGGAGTGTGGGCTCTCCTGAGGCAGTAAAGGTAAGCACATCAAAGGCCGTCTTTTCAGAACGCAAGACTTCCTCAAGCTCAGCCCTTATATGCCCGGCAGGTATGTATTCATTCCTTTCACATGTGTATTTTTTGGTACCCCCTAATTCACAGTAGACGCAATTCAGATTGCAGGTCTTAGGAGGAAGAATGTCTACCCCGAGTGACAAGCCTAAACGCCTCGAAGGTACCGGACCAAAGCAATATTTCATAATAAATTAGCCGCCTGCGGCGGGACTCTTTTGGAAATTTTTAAGCTAACAAGTAACTTTTTATATTGAGCGAGGGCCCTGTCAAGCATGACCATTCATACTTCTTAGCAGGCTGGGAGTAAACAATTACTCTCAAACTGGATATTTCATATAAGATAC
>DFBQ01000187.1 GCA_002367355.1 Deltaproteobacteria bacterium UBA3076
ATGATCATACATCATCTGATTCCAGACGTTCTCTATCAGGATCATCTGCCCCATAGCCGCAGCCATAGGCAGAAGCTTGCGGATTTCTTGTCGGGCCCGCTCTTCTACCACGTCAGCTGGTCCATCGTTACCCCGGCCGACCACGATTAACACACCACTGCCTCCGGCCGCGTGAGAGACCCGAATGCAATGCTCGATATTTGCACGTCCCTGCGCTCTTTCCTCTTCCTTGGCACTTGTAAGACGCTTCGACCAGTGCGCATGGTTGATCGCATTGTGGACGAACACGCCTGATTCCTGCACGGCGTGCCTCGCCTCTTCAGGTGTGTATTCCCCGGCCTGATCGAAATCTACACCGTCGAACTCAGCCTCACGCGCCATCTGCAGCCGCTCCATGATCGATATTTTTTTATCATTCAGTTTATCCGGTAGCATACCGAGCTTGCAGGAAAGCAGAATCCTCTTGCCCTTGGGTGGCGAGACTATACGTGAGATGTCTGTCTCAGCCCTGGAAGCTTTGCCCATGCCACTTATGCTAATGGCAGCGGCGCCAGCGCCAATAGCGAGAAAACCGCGACGATCTAACGGGGGATATGTTCTGCATGTCGATTTGTTTGCCATAATAACTCACCCTTAATAGAAGACCATAGGTATCCAATGAAACAAAAACATAGAGTTTTGACTAATACTAAACCTTAAGATATTGGGTGTCAAGCATCCTACCGGCACTGGTCTGGGGTGGCTGGCCCTCGCCACTCAGATATAATTGTCCGCACATGTCGTACTCCTTCAGGAGGCACCTTAAGTACTCCTCTTGACTACATAACCAGCATCTGAAAATGAAATTTTCTCTTGCTCTTTATCTAAATCTGTTGATAAACTAAAAGTGTCGGAGCAGTGGAGCATCGGTCCAAGTTCCGGGTTTGAGGTTGAAATATCCTGGGGCGTTAGGACATAGCCTTGCAAAGGCTCATTAATCCGGTTATCCGGAGCGCCTACCTCATTATGCCATATCTGCTCCGGCGTTTTTTGTTTCGGTGGTTACATAGGCATGTTCACGATGTTGAGTATGAGTTGGTATGCCTCAAAACAAGTTGCTCCAAGAGTATTGGCGAGATAGAATACAATTTTGAAAAGCATTAGGAATCTTGACATTTGAAAAAGTTGAATAGTCTTGAATTGCCAGCAGGATTTGGTTCGGACCGGAAGCAAAGCAAAGAAAGTTTCGGTTCGAACAGGAAATCCGCTTCTGGGCAAATGATATGATAAGCGCAGGTAACATGACATTCACGTTGCTGCTGGTACTCGCTACAGTCTTGCCGGGGCTCGGGGAGCTGCCGCGGTGGGAGTTTGAATCCGACTCGGAATTGCATCAATGGGTCCCCAATTCCCACATGTCCAGTGTCGTCATCAAGGATGGACTTTTGAGAGCGGAGACCACCGGTTGGGATCCATTTATCCTTTGTCGAAATGTCACAATCGAAGCCAAGCCCTATCAATATGTGGTTCTCAGGCTTAAAGCGGACCGACCGGGAATCGGCGAACTGTTCTGGACCGGAGAGCTTGAAGGTCAATACGGCGGACTGACGGAGAAGAAAAAGGTGCGGTTCTCGGTTAGGGGCGAAGATTCTTGGCAGGAAATCGCAGTCTTTCCCTTCTGGCATGCCGAGGGGGCAATCCGTCAGCTTCGGCTGGACCTATACGAGGGAGCTCATTTTGAATTCGATTGGGTGCGTGTCCAGGAATGGAGCGGAGACCGGTCCCAAAGCAGTATTTGCGTTTGGGGCTTTGGCGGTGATACGAGCGAGTGGCAGATTCATCATGAATCGCCGGAGTTGTTCTCACCTCCAATGAGGATCGATGTTGGTGACAAAGCCTGGGTGACTGTCCAACTTGAATCCCACCACAGAGATGTGGCAAGTATATTATGGGCATGTGAGGATGTGTCTGGCTTGCAGAGCAGAGAGTTTGCTGTCAAAGGCGATGGCAAGATACATTCATATAACCTGCAGATGACAGGTAATCCTACATGGCGCGGCAGTATCATAGCCTTCGGAATTCGCCTGCCTCAGAAAAGCAGCGTGAGGCTCGAGTCCATTAGGATAGGTAATGAGCCATCCGGGCCGGGAGAGCTTGATGTTGCTTATTTTGGTTTTGAGAACGGGATCAACCGCGCTGGTCATCCTTGCCGTCTTTTGGCGCAAGTTGTCAACAGTGGTGGAGCCGCTCAGGGCATTCGAGGGATCCACCTGATTCTGCCAAAGGGGCTGCAGTTAGTTTCTGAACCCGACAGGCTTTCTCACCAAGGCTTGGAACACGGCGGGATTGCCCGATTCATCTGGGAAGTCAATGCCGCAAAGGCTGGTACTTATGAAGCTGGCTTGTTCTTTAGCGGCAAAGGCAATATCCCACCAGACCAGAAGACCTTGTTACAGTTCACGGAGTCGCTTGGCTTTCCAACGGCTCAATATGTCCCTGAGCCCAAACCGGTCGAAACAGAAATAGACATTTGTGCTTTCTATTTTCCCGGCTGGGATACCGCCCGTAAATGGGACTGCGTTTGGGATGTTGCCCCCAATCGCAAGCCCCTCCTCGGCTACTACGATGAGTCGAATCCGGAATGTGTTGACTGGCAGATCAAGTGGGCTGTTGAAAACGGCGTCTCGTGTTTTCTTGTCGATTGGTACTGGGTCCAGGGCCGTCAACATCTCACGCATTGGTTCGAGGCGTATCGAAAAGCGAAATATCAGGACCTTCTGAAGGTGGCCATCATGTGGGCTAACCATAATCCGCCTAACACCCATTCTGTTCAAGATTTGCTTGAAGTGACAAAACACTGGGTCGAGAACTACTTCCCTCTAAAGAGTTACTACCACATAGATGGCAAGCCGGCGGTATTCATCTGGAATCCAAGAGGTATTCGCAGTGATTTAGGAGAGACCAAGACTGTCCAACAGGCTTTCGACCAGAGCCAGGCGATTGCGCGCGCTGCAGGGTATAGGGGAATCACGTTTGTAGCTATGGGTACCAATTTCGGCGCCACCCATGTCAATGCTCTGCTTGAGGAAGGCTATACTGGAATCACAACCTATCATGAGTGGGGTAGCACAATAGACGGGTCAGTCTCTCAAAAACTATTCCATTACCAAGACGTTGTTCGTAATAGCACGGCCGCCTGGCAAGAAAAGGACAAGGCGGCGGGATCGTTGCATTATTATCCGCTCGTGGACACAGGCTGGGACAGCCGACCCTGGCATGGTGATAAGGCCATGGTCATCCAGGGAAGAACAAAACAGCTATTTGAGCAACTGCTCCGGAAAGCCAAATCCTTCTGTCAAGAAAATGAAAAGTCCGTAGTCATTCTTGGCCCGATGAACGAATGGGGCGAAGGAAGCTATATTGAGCCATGTACGGAGTTTGGGTTCGAGATGCTCGAGACCATTCGCACCATATTCGCAAGTGGAGATCCAATAACATGCCCTGCTAACGTATCACCCTCTGATGTGGGCCTGGGACCATATGATTTCCCTCAGTACCCTTCCGGAAGCGACTGAACCTCAACATTCAAGAACAACGACATACACTGGTAAGGTTGATGCCTCAAAGAAAATTTTTATGACAACAAAGATTTTATTGTTTGACTTTGAGCTTTTCATAAGGGGACGGCGTCAATTAGGGGATGCATTCAAATCTAACCTGAACGACCTGTTTGTTATATGCCTGCAGGCTCACTTTAGCGGACAATGGCTGCGGCCCAGTGGCCGGAACCCGGCCTGTTGATGGTGACCGTACTGCCTCCGGACACTGTGTCCTTTGCTCCCCATTTGCCGCTGCCAATATCAACCCAGCAGAGATCAAAGTCTTTATTGGCATGGTCAGTCAGGTCAAGTCCCACAGAGCCGCTGCCGCCGGTGGTAAAATAGAGGATATAGGCTTGGCCGGGTTTGGCGGCCAAGTAGGCTTCATCCGTTTCCCGGTTCTTCAACAAATCCCGGCGGGGTTCAACATTCCAGAATTTTACCTTGCTCTCGATCTTACGGACTGCAGCGATGCAGGATTTCGCCTGGACTGTGAGGCCCAGCCCCCAGGGTGGACGGTGAAACCTGGCGCATGCCACGCCGGCAATCAGACCTCGCCACATTTCTCCAATTACGTTGTCGGTATTTCCTTCCCATTTACCCGGGGCCGTGTCTGCTCCGTACATTTTCGTCATATGCAGGAGTTTATTCACCTCCCTGGCGGCATCAATCATACCTTTCACCCGGCTCCAATGGTCTTCCCCGGGCGCATTTCCATTTACTTGCGATATGTCGACATAGTCGTATGCATCGCTGTTATAGATATTCCTGACTTTGTCCTCAGTTATGTGCAGGAACATATCTGTGAGCAGGATTTTTTTGCCCCGGCTGTCAGCCTTGTTTCGAATGTATTTGATCCAGTACTTGCCCCAGGCCGGGTGTTCGTGGGTTTCGTTATTCATGCAATACAGTACGTTGTCGTATTTAAACGTTATGGATATCAGTTTGTCGATGAACTTTTCCTGAAAACCACGGACTACGTCGTATTGAGCTTTCTTGGAGGCGGATGCGGATTCGTAATCCGGATGGCCCGGCACGCCCTTCAGAAAGGGATGCTGGTTAAACGATCCGTATGAGGTATTCAAGCCGGACTGTTCCGACGTATAGTTAATATTGTTTTTCGGATTAAAGGGGCTGACGGGCCAGGACTGCCAGCTGCCGTCTATCAGATCAAAACGGTCCCATATTTCAAGCTGCACGACAACATTGCGTTTCTTAGCTTCGGATATGAACAGTTCCAGACGCGACCAGAAGGCTCCCGTCATGGTATTCAAATCATCCTTGTCACCCGATTTTGCGCAGAAGCGAAATCCCTGGATTCCATGAGCCATACCTGGATTCAGGACGCAGCGAAGGTAATTTCCGCCGACTCCTACCATTTCATCCATGTGGGCAATTACCTCCGCTTCAGTACTTACATCCCTGCCGTCATTTGTTGTAGTCATCTGGTGATCGATAAACGGATTATGCCCGTGGCCCGAACCACTGACGAACAGCACAGGTTCTCCCTTGTACTGCCAGTAGCGGTCCTTGATGCTTATCTGTCCCAGAACTGGTTGGGAGAACATTGAGATGCTGATGCACATCAGCAGACTCTGCCATATGTTTTTACCGTATAAGTTACTTACAGAATTCATGTCTGTTCCTCCTTGTTGCAGGATTATGGCAATGTGACTTTGACAAGCTTCATCCGGGATTTCCCATTTGACTTTAACATCTGATATCTCCTGTAAATTTTCATGTTCAAGGTGTCTTGTTTGTCCATCTGATATTTCCCATTTACACGGTTAACAAATATCAGTTTCTTCGTACGCCACTAATAATCTTACGATATACCCCTTGAACTATCAAGAGATTCCACTTTCAAAGCCACTTTGCTGAAAACTTGCACGAGAACATAATTGTATGTGGCGCCCCCTCCTGCCAATCTCAGCTCTTGTGCAGACCTTGAACACTCGCACCTTCATAAATCCAAGCTGTTCAGCAATTCTTATCATCAGCCATACCCAAGTGGAACAGGCTTCATTGGCCAATACCTCGTGACCTGGTCACCTCAAAGAAAATTTTTATGGCAACGAAGAATATACTATTTGACTTTGAACTTTTCATAAGGGGACGGCGTTAAAAACAAAGAGTTGACAGAATTTTCAGTGGGAACAGTCATAAAAACTTCTTTCTTACAAGTGCCAGCCGTCACGATATCTGATGTGAAGGAGTTCATTAGCAGTATCGTTGTTCTTAAACTTTAGGTTTTCAGTATCCCATTGCAATTTCTGATCTTTCATTCGAATTGCAACCATGCCTAGAAGCACCATCTCAGTCAATGCCCCACCATACTTAAAATTCGAGCTTGCCGGTTTGCCTTCTTTGCACGCACGCAACCAGTCACCTTCGTGGCTACTATTGACTCTCGGTATTGTCTTTTCTGGTCTTTTGTATGCGCGCATTTTCGTTTCTGGAACGATTCGCAATCCTCCGGCACCATGTGAGCCGTGTAGTATACACCCTTTATCACCAATAATAAAAGCACCACTGCCTGGTATGTTTCGACCTTTTTTCATTTCATCCGGAATCGGAGGAAGGAGTCTGCCATCATACCAGGTTAATTTGACTGGAGGCCTGTTCCCACGAGCGGGAAATGTGTAGCGAACAATTGATGCCCTTGGGAAGGTTTCGGAGCTAACTTCCTGCTGCCAATGAGTCGAAGTGGCTTGAATGCTCTCCGGGGCGCCAAGATCCAACGCCCAAAACGCAGGATCGATTATATGACAGCCCATATCACCCAAAGCGCCCGTTCCAAAATCAAGCCATGCCCTCCATTTCATCGGGTGATATTCGGGATGATACGGCCTGTATGGTACCGGCCCCAGCCATAAATCCCAATCGAGCGATTCCGGCACCGGAGGAGTGTCCTTGGGTCTCGCTCTTACTGCAAAATCTGACCAGGGATTACCTCCAACCGGCCTATCCGTCCAGGCGTACACTTGCGTCACATTTCCAATTGCACCGTCAGCAAGCCATTCTTTCAGTAATCGGATCTGCTCAGAAGAGTGTCCCTGATTACCCATCTGGGTCTGAACCTTATATTTGCGTGCGGCCTCTGTTACCTTTCGGGCTTCATAAACGGTATGGGTCAAGGGTTTTTGGCAATATACATGTTTCCCCGCCTCCATAGCAGCCATAGTGATTACTGCATGAGTATGATCCGGTGTAGCAATGACAACAGCATCAAAATCCTTTTGTTTGTCGAACATGACTCGGTAGTCTTTGTACACCTTTGCCTTTGGGTATCTCTTAAAGATTTTTGCAGCATAATTACTATCAACATCGCACAACGCAACTATGTTCTCACTTTCACATTGTCTTAAATT
>DFBQ01000125.1:0-539 GCA_002367355.1 Deltaproteobacteria bacterium UBA3076
AATGGATGCATCTCGGGCTTTTTGCAGTATAATTATAATATAGGCTTGCCCAAAATCACTTCTTGTTCTAATTTCTTAGTAAGTCCGATCAGTACCTCAGAATTTAAGGAGAAAACAGCAATGAATCACAGTGAAGGGGAAGACTTCAAGGTTACGGACAAGAGGCACAGTGCCAAGAAAGGCCCGGATCAGGAAAATTCGAGTGACTCCAGGTCCACTGAATCGCAACAGCCTCATTCAGTGCCACTTCCTGATGTAAACTTTTCCACTTTCGTATTCTCTCTTAATACGTCGGCCCTGGTCCATCTGGGTGAGCTCCCGGAGTTCGGCTCAGGGGAAATAAAGAAGGATCTTATCCTTGCTCAACACACTATAGATACCTTGGCCATGCTCCAGGAAAAGACGGTTGGAAATCTATCTGAGGACGAAAAGGGGTTTTTGCAGCACATACTTTACGATTTGCGAATGAGATATGTTAAGGCTATATCCTGATCTTGGGAAAGGTCCATAATCAATAAGGAACGTACAATAAATAACTT
>DFBQ01000125.1:618-6006 GCA_002367355.1 Deltaproteobacteria bacterium UBA3076
AACTTATTTATCTCCCGTTCCTAACGTAACTATCGCATGAGTTCCTTGAGCCTTTTGGCGCCTGCCAAAATAAATCTGTTTCTGCTGATCAATGGGCGCCGTCCGGACGGATATCACCTTATTTTTACAATGTTCCAAAAGATTTCTCTTTGGGACGAAATTGAGCTCTCTGTGGGACAGGGAGAAAAAAAGGGGATTTATTTAGAATGTCCTGATAGTGAGTTAATCTCAGGCCCGGACAACCTGGCATACCAGGCAGCCAAGCTGTTTTTGGAAAAAGCCGGTCTGGATCTTGCGGTTAAAATCCTTTTAAGAAAGAGGATTCCCGTAGGTGGAGGTCTGGGAGGAGGCAGCAGTGATGCGGCATCTGTGCTAAAAGGTCTGAATGAGTTGGCTGGCTTTCCTTTTAATGGGGCATCTCTCCATTTGCTCGGCTGTAGCCTCGGAGCGGATGTGCCGTTTTTCCTTCTTGAGGCGCCTGCTGCAGTGGGAAGGGGGATAGGCACTGAGCTTGAGGTCGTTAATGTCCCCCACGGATGGTATGTGCTGGTCTATCCCGGCTTTAGCGTAAGTACTCGTTGGGCCTATAAAAATTACGTATTGACAGGGCAGGATCAGGACACTATTTTTGACGCCTTAGAGGTCATTCGAACCGCCATGTGGCGGAATGACCTTGAGAAGGTGGTTATAGGCAAATATCCCGAAATAGGCCGGATCAAGGCCGAGCTTATGGCGCTTGGAGCTGAAGCGGCCTTGATGTCAGGGAGCGGATCGACGGTCCTAGGGTTTTTTCTATCTCAGGAAGAGGCCCAAAGGGCAGCCTCTGTCCTTGAAGGCAACAGGGGCCTTCACACTTTATCGGTAGAGAGTTTATAGCTGAGAAGTTACCTGTTGGGGTGTCGTCAAGTGGCAAGACACGGGTTTTTGGAGCCCGCATTCGGAGGTTCGAATCCTCCCACCCCAGCCACTATGTAATTAGTGCCTGAACGGAAAAGCAGTTCAGACACAATTTTGAATTCTAAATTCTAAATTTTGAATTCAAAAAAGGAAATGATCTTAATATGTTAATGGGTTAGCCTATGTCAATAACAATAAATAATATGATAATCTTTACTGGGAATGCTAATCCTGTCCTGGCTCAGGAAATATGTGACTACCTGAGCATGCCTCTTGGCAGGGCATCCGTGCAAACCTTCAGTGATGGTGAAGTGTACGTGGAGATAGGGGAAAATGTGAGAGGGGCGGATGTATTTGTGATCCAGCCCACTTGCCCCCCTGTAAACGACAATATGATGGAACTTCTCATAATGGTGGATGCCTTGAGAAGGGCGTCCGCCAGGAGAATTACGGCAGTATTGCCATATTATGGTTATGCCAGGCAGGATCGGAAGGTAGCCCCAAGGGTCCCTATTTCCGCTAAGCTCGTGGCGGACATTATTACCACTGCAGGTGTCAGAAGGGTCCTTGCCATGGATCTCCATGCCCCGCAGATTCAGGGTTTTTTCAGTATTCCCGTGGATCACCTCTTTGCAGCTCCGGTATTGCTCGATTCTCTCAGGAAAAAATTTTCAGGAAAAGTAGTGATGGTGTCTCCTGACGCAGGTGGCGTGGAGCGGACCAGGGCCTTTGCCAAGAGATTTGGGGCCGGGCTGGCCATAATAGACAAGCGCAGGGATCGGCCTAACGAGTCACAAGTCATGTATATTATTGGAGACGTAAAGGGGAAGACGGCTGTCATACTGGACGATATGGTGGATACTGCCGGAACCCTTTGCAAGGCGGCGGAGGCCCTCAAGGAACAAGGTGCCAATGAGGTCCATGGTTGTATTACACATCCTGTGCTGTCAGGTCCTGCGATAAGTCGTATCAAGGAATCGGTCCTTGAGTCCTTGGTGGTTACAAATACGATTCCTCTCAACGAAGAGGCCCAAAAAGTTGACAAAATCAAGGTGTTGTCTGTATCTGCCCTTTTAGGAGAGGCTATAAGACGCATACATGACGAAGATTCAGTAAGTTCATTATTTGTTTAAAAAGGAGTTTTTTCAATGAAAAATGTGACAATAGATATCCAGGCGCGCACAGAGGCAGGGAAAGGGGTGGCCCGCAAACTCCGCCATGCAGGGCAGACCCCGGGAGTGCTGTATGGGCCAAAGGCCGAGACTATATCTTTTTCTGTGAACACTCATGAGTTCAACAAGCTTCTGAATTCGGCAGGTGGGGAGCCATTGCTTTTCACTCTGAATCTGAAGAGCAATGGAGACAGCAGTAGTCATACCGTCCTCATCAAGGATCTGCAATTGCATCCGGTGGATGACAAAATACGCCATATAGACTTTTATGAAGTCCTCATGGACGAAGAGGTGCAGGTCGAGGTGCCAATTACCGCAGTGGGTAAGGCCAAGGGTGTTGAAACAGATATGGGTGTCTTGGAGATCATCCAGCGAACAATCAAAATATCTTGTCTTCCTTTGGCCATTCCGCGAAACATCCAAATCAATGTTTCTGATCTTGGACTGGGAGATGTGGTTCATGTCTCAGATATTATGGCTCCGGAAGGGGTCCGCTTACTGGACGATCCCGAGACGACTTTGATGACCATTGTGGCCTCTAAAGCTGAGGAAGAGGAAAAGGAAGAGGAGGCTGAAATCGAGGTTGAGGAAGAAGAGGAATCTGAGTAAATGGCATGATCAGTGCTTGGACGAGGGGTTTCATTTCAGTGCCGTTATCCCGGATTATGTAACATTGATAAGGGAAAGGAAATTTTTCATAATTTGTTATGCACAATCTGGGATTATCTGCAGGCATAGAAGGTAAAGGCTGATCTTGTCCAGGATGCTCTTGGTAGGCCTCGGGAATCCTGGCCCTCAATACAGGTATACCCGCCACAATGTTGGCTTTGTAGCTCTGGATCGTCTGGCCCTTCAATTCGGTCTTGATTTTATCCCGCATAAGAAGTTTCCTCCATACGAGAGTGTGTCAGGGTTTGTAGCGGGCATTCCTGCTATACTGCTTAAACCTCTCACTTACATGAACAGGAGTGGTGACGCAGTAGCCTCAGTCCTTAACTTCTATAAAATTTCTTTGGACAAGCTCCTGGTGGTACATGATGATCTGGATTTGCCTCTGGGGAGTCTTAAATTCACACAGGGGGGTGGGTCTGGAGGGCATAAAGGGATTGGATCCATTATAGGGTCTGTTGGCAGCAAAGAATTCCCCCGTCTAAGGATCGGTATAGGAAGGCCTTTCAGCCCTGTGCCAATAGACAAATATGTTTTGTCGCCTTTTCTGTCGGAAGAGGCCCCAGTGATAGGTAAGGTCCTTGATGTCAGTATAAAGGGTCTGGTGTGTTTTCTGGAGAAGGGTATTGAAGCTGCCATGAACGAGTTTAATGGTAAGATAGAAGCAAAGTATGTGACGGGCCTTTAGTGATTTTCAAGGGAGGAACAAATGGGCAAATTTTTGGGTTACACTGCATTAATAATCCTGGCTGCCCTTATAGCCGCTGGATGCTTTCCTGGATACTTTCTTTTGGAGGGAAGTCCACCGGAGCTGCAGGTGGTCTCAGTCCCGGAGACACTCGGGAGGGAGTATGTGCTCACGGTTGAAGTTAAAGACGCCCGGAGTGGAATAAGGTCGATTTCCGCCGTCTTGAGCCAGGGAGATAAGGTTTTTGAACTTGATCCTAAAATTTACAAGATAAAGGAGTGGTGGAGGGGATCCGGGGTAAAGGACGAGACAGTCTTCTGGGTCATCAAACCGTTCGAGTTAGGCATGACTGAGGGTAAAGCCCTTCTCCGGATTACCGCAAGGGACTCGTCCTGGCGAAACGGTCTCAAAGGCAATGAGCGGATTTGGGAGACTGAAGTCCCAATAGACATAACACCACCCCGGATAGCAGTGAAAAGTACTGTCCATAATATAAGGACAGGAGGTGCTGGTCTTGTATCTTATAGAGTAAGTGAATTACCCGGCAAGACAGGGGTCTGGATAGACGAAAGGTTTTTCCCGGGTTATCCAAAACCTGGAGGGGCAGAGGATATGTACGTGGCCATGGTGGCGGTTCCTTTCAATGTCAGTAAGCCAAAGAAGATGCTCATCGAGGCAGTAGATCAAGCTGGAAACGTTGCCAGGGTCGGTTTCCCCCATCGTATCCTTCGTAATCCTCCAAAGGTAGACACGATAAATATAAGTGACCGGTTCCTTGAGCAGAAAATGCCGGACTTCATGGATAGATACCCAGAATTCAAAGGCTCTCCCCTGGAAGTATTTCTCGAAGTCAACAGCGAATTAAGGCGTCGCAACAATCAGGAAATTGAAAATTATTGTAAGGAAAGCGCCCCTGAGATCTTCTGGCACGGAAGATTTGTTTGCCTTCCCAATTCGGCCTTCAGGGCAGGTTTTGGAGACGAGCGTCATTACTTATACAAGGGTAAGGAAATTGGCCGGTCATATCACATGGGGTCAGACCATGCCTCGATTTCTCACGCTTTGGTCCCTGCAGGAAATGCCGGCCTTGCCGTGTTTGCAGACTACCTTGGAATCTATGGAAATACAGTAATCCTGGATCACGGCCTCGGCCTTTTCAGTATGTACTCCCACCTCAGCGAAATCCAGGTATCAGCAGGTGATAAGGTGGAACGTGGAGATACGATAGGGGCAACCGGCATGACAGGCCTTGCCGGCGGGGATCATTTGCACTTCGGAATGATGGTCCACGGGGTATTTGTTAATCCTATAGAGTGGTGGGATCAGAAATGGATTCAAGATCATATCCTGACCAATTTATCTGTGCAATGAGGCTTTTTTGTTAAAAGCTTGAATAAAAGGCTTTTCTCTTTTGTTTTTTCTTGTAATGTAAATGGAAACTTGGAGGTATATTCAGAATGGAAATATCTTTAGTGCTGGTGCCTGTAGATTTTTCAGATTGTGCTGTAAACGCATTGAGGTATGCGAAAAAAATAGCTTCTTCATGGAAGGCGGAATTATTACTCATTCATGTCATAGATTCAAGTGAGGTCTCTCGAATTGCTGATTACGCCAAGGAATCAATTGAGAATGTGGAAGAACGGCTTACGAACCAGGCCAAACAGACCTTTCGCCATTTTTTGAATGATTGGGACAGTGATGGTCTGGTAAAAGATACCATCGTATCTTATGGCTCCCCATTTCAGGAAATTGCTATAAAAGCAAGGGAGCTTCAGACCGACCTCATTTTAATGGGCGGTTATGGGAGTACAGGAAAGGGACAGATCGACGAGATTTTTTTCGGTGGCACAGTGGACAAAGTGGTTCGCCTTCTGCCATGCCCTGTGCTATGCGTGCCCATGGGATGGCCCAGTGAAAGTGTTTAGTACAATTGAGCTTTTAGCCTTTAGCGGTTAGCTATTA
>DFBQ01000125.1:6022-6734 GCA_002367355.1 Deltaproteobacteria bacterium UBA3076
GTAATGCCTTGATTTTTCAAAGCTAAACGCTAATGGCTAACAGCTAATCGCTCAACTTACGTTAGACAAAGATTCCCAGTATTTCATAATTTCTAAGCCCTGCCGGCGTGCGGACTTCAACCTCATCCCCTTCATATTTGCCTATCAGTGCTTGGCCAAGAGGGGATTTAACCGAAATGTTTCCTTTTTGTACATCGGATTCGTCTGGCCCTACCAGCTTATAAACAACCTCATCTCCACTATCTATATTTTCCAGTCTAACCTTGACTCCGAATACAACCCTGTCACAGTCCTGGTTTTCACTTTCAATCACCTCTGCTACGGAGAGTTTGCTATGAAGGTACTGGATCCGGGCTTCAAGCTGACCCTGTCGTTCCTTTGCAGCATGATATTCGGCATTTTCAGATAAATCGCCGTGTGCTCTGGCTACTGCAATAGCCTTGATTGCTTTAAATCTTTCTACTTTTTCCAAGGTATCAAGTTCTTTTTTAAGTCTTTCGAAACCCTCTTTTGTGAATGGGGTTCGCTCCATATGCATACACTCTCCAATATATTTTTGTCGGTCGACGAGCTTGCGTAACAAAAATGCCTTACGAAATCGAGCCGGATCAGGGTAACTTCTCAATAAGTCCGGGCAAATCATATTTTGCGACTATCCAATGGATTCCCGCCTTCGCCGGAATGACAGGCGCTCACACCCAATCGTCATTCC
>DFBQ01000125.1:6749-13402 GCA_002367355.1 Deltaproteobacteria bacterium UBA3076
TTACAGATCAGGTCATTCCGAAATTAATAAATACCAGAAAAAGACATGGATGCAAGTTGTCGACTCACCAAAGTCGAAATCCTTTTTCATCGAGCCGTTTTAAGCCCCTACCCCAATACTCTGTGAACGTATATGGGTATTTTTTATAATTCAGGGAGTAGGGACTTTGTTTGTATGGCTAAAATTTTCACTTTAAACACTTTACATTCAAGGTCGTCGGACCTAAACTCTTTATTAATATTAATGTTTGCAGCTAGTCAGAAAATCGTTTATCTTTCATTCTTGCCTTGTGATCAAGATGGGTCAAAAGGAATTGTTTGCCATGGTCCGCATCAGCCATGTCTTGGCTTAGATTGACATATGATGAACAATAACTAACAGAGTTTTATCCAGATGAAAATATGGCCGTAAAAGTAGTCCTCAAGAAAAAGAACCAGTCATCCAATAGTTATCTGGGTCGTCTGATTGAAGCAGGCCAAGAGGGTACTATTACTTATCAGGTACTGAATGAAATAATACCTGATGAGGAAAAGGATCTTGAAAAGCTCGAAAAGATATTCGACCTGCTGCGCCTTAATAATATCGAAGTCATCGATAGCCCAAGAGTCGTAACTATTTCCAGAGAGAAGGTTCTAAAAGAACTCGCAGAGAAAAGGGGCCTGGTCGAAAAAGGATCAGAGTCTATTTCTAAGGATACTAAATCTGAGACTCCGACAGTGGTTCTTGATGCCGGAGGTCATACTGACTCAGAGGAGATTACCACCACCTATCTGCGAGAAATGGGAAGATATGAGCTTCTTATTCCTGAGAAGGAGCAAGATCTCAGCCGCACTATCAGAGATGGCTTTAATGGGATTATTAAGGCTATCATGGATCACCCCTCGGATCTGCCTGCAATGCAGGCCTTGAGGGAGCAAATTCGCACATGGAGGCGTCGCGATCCCACCCTTAAGCCCAAAAAGCAGCAGTTAAATTATTTAGTAAGTGCTGTTAACAGCGTTCTGGAGATTTACTTCGAGGATGACAGCCTTAAATCCCTCGAGGTCATCGTCAAAGGGCATCGGGCAAGAATAGAGGTGGCCAAAGATGAAATGATCAATGCCAATCTCCGTTTGGTGGTCAGCATTGCCAAACGGTATATGCATCAAGGCCTGTCACTTGCTGATCTGATTCAGGAGGGTAACCTCGGTCTTATGCGAGCGGTTTTCAGATTTGATTACACAAAGGGCAACAAGTTTTCTACATACGCCAGCTGGTGGATACGCCAGGCTATTACCAGGGCGATCCTGGACAAGACCCGCACAATACGCCTTCCGGTACATTTTTTAGAACTTCGTAGTCAGTTCTTTAAGGCATTTTATGCCCTCCTCAAGGAGCTTGGCCGGGAACCTACACCCGCTGAGATTTCACTGCGAACAGGGCTGCCCTTGGAAAAAATCTTGTCTATTCTGGAGGCCTCAAAGGAACCGGTCTCTTTGGAGACACCAGTTGGAAATGAAGACAGCACCCTAGGGGACTTTATTGAAAACATGGATATTGTCTCTCCTTACGAGACAGTGCGGGAGAGGGAGCTTACAGAGCGGATTAAGGGCATCCTGGCCACTCTCAGCCCAAGGGAGGAGAAGATCATTCGCCTCCGCTTCGGGATAGGTGAGGACAGTGAATATACCCTGGAGGAGATAGGCAAGCGCTTCAATGTGTCACGCGAGCGCATCCGTCAGATAGAGAAGAAAGCCCTGAACAGGTTAAGACACTCGAGTCGCCGGGAGCGTCTGAAATTTTTTCTTGGTTAGGAAATAGCTAAATTTGTTTTATTAACCAGCGTTTAATCATTTTGCCAACCACACTGATTTATTTTTGTCCACCGAGTTGATTACCAGACCAGTCAAGATTTTTGGGGTAAAGTAGGTTGATTTGTGAGGCATGATAAGCCCTGTATCAGCCACATCCATGACCTGATTAACCGGTGTGGGCCGCAGGATAAAGAGTACATCGTTTTCATCTAAAGCCTTAACGGCACATGGTGCATCTATTGTGAACTTTATGGTCTTTCCCGCCTCCAGACTCTGAGGATTAATTTTAAAGACTTCTTTAATAATGGCCTCTTCCAGCAGGATTATGTCGAGCTCCGACAGGGCAGGGTGTAAGTGCGACAATAGCCGGTTTTGATCTGTTGCTTTCTGCCACCAGATTTGTGCTGTTTTTCTTTTTCCAAAAACCACTCCAATCCCTCGCCTCTGCGGTTTTTCATCAAGGCAT
Source organism: Deltaproteobacteria bacterium UBA3076 (assembly GCA_002367355.1). GTDB lineage: Bacteria > Desulfobacterota > Dissulfuribacteria > Dissulfuribacterales > UBA3076 > UBA3076. The sequence continues at coordinate 9,009 of DFBQ01000125.1, forward strand.
TGAATCAAATTGGTGCACAGTTGCTCTGGTTCCAGATCTTTCGAATGAGAGATTTGTTCAACATCGAATACTTGAGACGCCGTGGCTTCTATGAGTTTTAGATCCAAGGCCTCCGGCAGGGTGACAACCCTGTGAACCGGAAGGACTACAAGGCCGGGGTCTTCTGAATCTACGAGATAAACCATCAGGTAGTTATATGGCTTTGACGGATCTTTTCCATAAACCTTTTGCATCTCGTTTCGGTATTTAATGGCAGTGGTGTAGCGGTGGTGACCGTCAGCTATATACAGAACAGTTTCTAACAGACACTCATGAAGAGATTTCAGTCTGTCCACGTCGGTTATCTTCCATAACCTATGAGTATTCTCAGCCTCGTCTTTTACGGTATAAAGCTCTTTTCTTTCGGACTCGGCCAAGATGCGGGCAGCATCCGGGCTGTGGCGATAGAGAATGAAAACTTGGCTGAACTGGGCCTCTGTAGCTTGCAGTAGATGAAATCGATCTTCCGTCACCCTGTCGAAGGTCCGTTCATGGGGGCGCACAATTCGACTCTCCCAGTCTTCCACGCGCACCAATGCCACAAATCCTTTTCTGCATGAATTGCCACTTGGGGTCGAAAAGCTGATATCATAGGGATAGATAGCATGTCCATCTTTTTGCTCTAAAATCTTTTTGGATAGCCAGCTTTCAAATTTCTTTTTTGCGCAGGTGTATTTGTCTATCTTATGCGTCCCGCTAAAATCAGGCTTGGATAATTCAAGGGAAAAGATATTGTAGTGATTTCTTGATACAAGGCTATCTCGTTTCTCATCATCAACCACATCATAAGGCGGGGCTACCAGTTGGACCATATCCCCGGCCCGATCAGTATTGTATCTTATCCCACGAAAGGGTAATACGATTGCCATCTCAATCCTACTTGCAGTTTTTTGGATTTTATAAAACGTCCTTCATCCCATCGAGTCTATAGAAATGGGTGGGGCCTTAGCTACTATGGCAGGAGTAGATCGTCAAGTAGTAGAGGCGCTTGCAAAATCTTGAATTTTGCAAGCGCCTCTGTAGTATGGCATTCCTGGCAGGGGTTTACTATGTGGTAACCGTTTACGGGATTACAACGCTCGTTTTACCGCAACCCACTGAACTGTGAGCGTTTACAGGGTGCTGCAGNNAAGTGCCCGACAACAAAGCAGATGGGGTGCCCTGTGAACGCTTACACTATGTGTTATTAGATTGGGAATTCTCACTACACAAACTGACTACTCTGTTTCTTCCGGAAGTCTTGGCTTTGTAAAGTGCCCTATCAGTGCGAATAAGCAAAGAGTCCACAGTGTCTTCCAGGTTCAGTTCCGTAACTCCCAGGGATGCCTTGACTGTTAAGCGATGTCCCTTTCGCTTCACAGTAAATACGTGTCTAGCCACTCGTTTTCTGAGGCGTTCAGCCAGAGCCATTCCATCCCGGCAGTTAGTGTGAGGTATCAGGATGACAAAATTTTCACCACCATATCTGTATATACCATCAACTTCTCTCACAGCATTACGAAGGATGTCAGCTAATTTCTGTAACACATTGTTTCCGATCCGGTATCCATAAGAGTCGTTTACTTCCCTGAAGCGGTCAAGGTCAATCATTATGATCGACAAGGAAAACTGGTATCTCATGGCCTTGGCTATCTCCTTTTTTAGATCTGTTTCCAGTGCCCTGCGGTTATTAAGACCAGTAAGGTGATCTATGCGCAACTTTTTTTGAAGACCCTTAATGAAACCGGCCTGCTCCACAAGTTCTTTTTCTGCCTGTGCAATGTGCACTGAAAGGGCTTTGTTGTACTCTTGAAGCTGTTTGATTTCCCCCTTTAATTCTTGATCATGTTGAACTTTCTGTTCAAGTGATTTCAGACCGGCACTTGTGCTGTTCACGTGTTCCTTCGCATCTGATGCAAAGGAGCTGACCGTGTCCTTGACACCATCTAAGATCTGATCCGTTTGTTCCAGAAATTCCTCCACCATTTGGCTGGGGACTATAGGAGGCTTGATCTTTTTGAGTATGATTTCGTCATAACCATTCTCATGTACAACATGCCAGAATTCAGTTGAATATATGTCAGGCCAGGGCAGCAATTCTTTTTGGACTAAATTTTTAAGGGTATTACGTACGACTTTAGTTACTTGTTCAACTAAATAGTGTTCACCTTTTTTTGTCTGTGGTGCATGGTCTGTCATTAGATGCCTCTATCGTCAGTCCCCAGGAGCTGATTCAAAGCATTTTCCAAAGAACAGGTGGAGGAAAAAGATTCAAGCAGAAAATTTGCCTCAAGTTCCCACTGATTCTTGCATGTATCTAACTGGTCTTGAATCAGATCGGACAACTGCTGTATGAAATCATGCGGATAGTTTGCAAATATTAAGTAATCCGATGACCTTCGAAAAAGCAGGGCCTTGCCATTTATGTCACTGTTTGTCTTAGTGAAGTCGTTCATGGATTGCTGTATATTTTCCCCGATTTCGTCCAATATCTGGTCTGTCCTGAGATAACCCCAAATTCGGTCTATTTGCTTCAAGTTCTTGAAGTTGATAAAGATCATAAAATACTCGGGCCTATCTATACTAAGAGCAGTGATTTTGTCCAATGTTAACAGATAACGGTAGTTATAAAAGCTACACATAGGTTCCCTGAAATAGGTGATTCGTCTGAAGAGCTCAAGCTTATCTATGTCCCTGCATGGATGCCTCTGTATAGTCAGGGGATTCCAGCCACATACAACCTCTTCCAGGGCTTCTACGACATTTTGGTCAAGTCGTCCTTCTCTCGCCTCGTCTTTTAATATCTTTATGGCCTGAGTGCTGGGTATCGATGACTTATAAGGCCGTTTTGCGATCAATGCTTCATATGTGTCTGCCGCTGACACTATTCTTACCATGGGGCTTATATCATCCCCTTTCAGGCCTGCTGGATAGCCGCTTCCGTCCAGCCGTTCATGGTGATAAAGGACTATTTCGGTTATTCGGTCATCAGGATAGCGAAAAGCAAGATACTTTGCCCCAATGGTTGGATGCATGTTCATGATTTGTCTGTCGATATTGTTAAAACGGCCGGGTTTTAAGAGTACGTCGTCCGGTATTGCAATTTTTCCGATGTCATGGATAAGACAACCCATCCCCAGAATCTCCAGCTCTTCTAATGATAGCTCTTGAAGAAGACCTATTTTTCGGGATATGGCAGCGACCCTCAAACTATGTTCCAAACTATAAGGATCACGACTGCCCAGCATCTCTCCCATTACATCGAACAGGTCTTTGATCAGTGCCTGGTGTTTTTCTTCAAGTGCCATGACCTGGTCAAGCACTGCCAGTCTGGCAAATATCTGTTCAGGATGGCAGGGCTTGACCATGTAATCAGTAGCCCCGGCTTGCAGTGCATTGATCAGGGTCTGCCTGTCTTTGATTCCGCTGAGGACAATAGAATACAGCTTGGGCCTTGCCAGGTTTTTTACCTCTTGTAAAAGTTCCAGGCCACCAAGCTCAGGCATATGCAAATCAGTGATAAGGAGACGGATTGTATCGTCCTTTATTAAGATAGACAGGGCTTCTCTGCCATCTGCAGCACCAGTGACATTCAGCCCCCATTCGGAGAGGTAAGCGAGCAGCAGCTCTCTCTCCTGTGCAACATCTTCTGCTACCAGCACGCGGTACTTGCTGAGAACCGAAAGATCACTGGCGGTAGTGGTGGAAAAGCCTTTGGAATTTTCGTAGATTCTCAAGGGTCCTCTCAGCCAAAATTATTCTAATTGTTCATGCAGAGTAATGACATCTGTTTTTTTATTATCGGCTAATCAGGCCCGGGACTATAATAATTAAATGTCTCGAATTTTCTACAACTCATTGAATTTGCAGGGAGTGGTTGAGGTAAGTATTCTTGTCTCGCATCTTGAATAATGGAATGGTGGAATGTTGATACAGAATTGCTGGCCGCCTTTACAAATTTTTTTGCCTTCACACTACTAAAAGATTAAACTCCAGTATCACAGAAAAGCCCTGGGAACCATTCTCTCGCTCTAAATCCAACCTATGAACCTGATTTGACACTGATATCCGGCACAGACGGGAGAGGGTAGTGTCCAAAAAGTTCATGAGAAATTTACCACGAAGCTTTCACATTTTTTCTTTTCTAAAATATTCTGATCTTGTATCAAAGAGATGCCAAGAAAATCAATATACATTACAGGATATTATTATATTGCAGGCAGAATGAAACTAAATGTCATTGAACTCAAGGTCTTCGGCATCGTACAGGGCGTAGGATTCAGGCCGTATGTTTACCGTCTGGCGGCATCCTTCATTTTGTAGTTTACACTTTTTCAACATAGACGGATGCCAGCCATTAGCTGTTAGCCGTTAGC
>DFBQ01000125.1:13470-19043 GCA_002367355.1 Deltaproteobacteria bacterium UBA3076
TTGGCTTGATATGAAGGATGCCCGTCTGGCCCTAAGATACGGCCTTGCCGGAATGGTCAGTAATACGGGTGAAGGTGTGCTTATCCGAGCCCAAGGACCCTGTTCAAGTCTCAGGGCCTTTGTCAAGGCCCTTAAAGATGAAGTCCCACGTTCGGCCTGCATAACATCCATTGAACAGAGATACATAGAGGCCCAGCCGGGCAGGAAGGGCTTTGTGATACTTGCGAGTCAGGCAGGCGGCGAGCGCAAAGTCCTCATCTCCCCGGACGTGGCTGTATGCAGAGAATGCATCAGTAAACTCCTTGACCCGGAGGACAGGCGTTATGGTTACCCCTTTATCAACTGCACAAACTGCGGCCCCAGGTTCACCATAATCGAATCTATGCCCTACGACCGGCCCGGTACCTCCATGAAGGTATTTCCGGTGTGTAAAGAGTGCGCTAAAGAATACCATGATCCACGAGACCGTAGATTCCACGCCCAGCCAAATGCCTGCTGGACCTGCGGCCCAAGCCTCTTTTGGCACGGATCGAATGGAGAATTTGTGCCTTCGGCCGATCCTGTCTCTAATGCCGTAAAGGCATTGAGACAAGGGCACATAGTGGCCGTCAAGGGGCTATGTGCCAAAGCCGGTCAGAATGCCATGGAAATTTCCTCAGATACTGGCCTGCGGTGGGGATCTGAAAAATACCCTCTGCCTCGCAAAGGGCAGGGAGGCATTCCTCAGCCAGCACATAGGGGACATGGGCGTCCCTGATACATTGGATTTTTTGTTTATGCCGGAGAGCAGATTCCTGCAAATGACGGGGGACTGTCATTAGGGCAGGTTGTGATTGGAGGTACCGGAAATGTGCCTGGCCATTCCCATGCGTGTCACTGAAATAAAGGACAATGATGATATATCAACACCGCAGGTCGCGGTTGTGGACGTTGGCGGGATTCAGAAGGAGGTCCGTCTGGATATAGTTGACTGCAGGCCCGCGGTAGGAGACTATGTCATAGTGCATGCGGGTTTTGCCTACACACCCTGGACAGGGATGAGGCAGAGGCCAACCTGAGACTGTTGATGGAGATGGCAGAGGGCATCCGGTGAGGCACCTATGTGAATTCAGGGACAGAGGACTCACGATTTCCCTGGCAACAGAACTTGACCGGATTGTAGACAGGCCTGTCCGGTTTATGGAGGTCTGCGGCACGCATACCATGGCAATATTCCGCCACGGCTTACGTTCCGTGCTTCCTGAAGATCTACGCCTCATATCCGGACCTGGTTGCCCGGTCTGCGTGACCCCAACAGGACATATAGACGCATTTATCCGGGTCGCCTGCATTCCCGGAGTCACTGTGGCCACCTTTGGTGATCTGGTCTGCGTGCCGCCCGGGCCCAGGGCCTGATGCAAGAGGTCTTTGAACCAGTGGATGCAGAGTGGAGGGGTATGGGTATTATCCCCTGGAGCGGACTTGCCATCCGGCCGGAATTCTCAGAATTTGATATTACAAGGCGCTTGGATATAGAAATTCCCCAAGTCCAGTGCCCCAAGGGTTGCCGCTGCGGAGAAATTCTTATAGGACAGTGTGTGCCCGGTGACTGTCCCTTGTTCGCCACAGTATGTACCCCTTTGGACCCAGTAGGCCCGTGCATGGTCTCTGCAGAGGGGGCTTGCGCTACTTATTATCGCTACGGGGGACGCCATCGTTGCCCGGAGCGCATTGGCGTATAAAAACCCATTAAGAGGGAATAAATTGAAAAACAAAATTATTCTCCTGGAGCACGGAAGCGGCGGTCTTGCCAGCCAGGAGCTTATAAGCCGGCTTTTTCTGACCCACTTGGGCAATCCAGTGCTTTCTTCTCTTGAAGACAGCGCAATTATAGAAACCAGTACCGGTCGGCTTGCCTTTTCTACTGACAGCTATACGGTTGACCCTATATTCTTTCCTGGCGGGGACATTGGTTTACTGGCGGTCCATGGTACTATAAACGACCTTGCAATGCGCGGCGCGCGTCCTCTGTGCCTGAGCCTTGGAGTGATTCTGGAAGAAGGACTGCTGATACCTGATCTGGAAAATATTGTTCTATCCATCAAGGAGGCGTCTGAAAAAGCAGGTGTGCCGGTTGTAACCGGAGACACCAAGGTAGTGCCCGGGGGCAAGGGAGACAAAATCTTCATTAATACCTCAGGCCTGGGAATAGTGCCTGACGGGGTAAACATATCTGTCAGTGGGGCAAGGCCTGGAGATATCATAATGCTTTCGGGCACTATTGCAGACCACGGTGTTGCCATCCTGACTCGTCGGGCAGGGATCTCTATCCAAGGGGATCTCAAGAGCGACACCATGGGCCCTGCACAGGCTTGTACAGTTATTGGTTGAGACCTTGCCGGAGGCGGTTCATACACTGAGGGACCCGACACGGGGAGGGATCGCCACAGCCTTTAATGAAATAGCCAAGACCGCAGGGGTCGGGATGGATATAGAGGAATCCAGGATACCCATCCGGCCCGAGGTGAAAGCCGCCTGTGAGCTTTTGGGCCTGGACCCGCTCTATCTTGCCAGTGAAGGGAAATTCTTGGCCCTGGTAGCCCCTGAGTACGCGGCGCAGGCACTTGAATGATACGCTTACAGCTAGAGGGCAGGGACGCGGCTATCATTGGCAGAGTCACCAAGGATCCGGCAAGCAGGATTGTGCTGAAGACCGCGGTTGGCGGAGCAAGACTGGTGGAGTCCCTGAGTGGTGAGCCGCTCCCCAGGATTTGTTGACCACCGCAAATTGGTGTTAAAGAACCATGCATGAGCTGTCACTTGCACATGAATTGCTAAAGAAACTCTATTCCCTGGCTGCGCATTTGACATAAATACTACGTGATGTTGTTGCTCATACAGACAGAAAGCCTTGCCAAAAAACTCAGTATAGATATGCTTGTCAATATGGAGAAAAATGATCCTAAGAATTTATCACTAAATAAGTTGTGGGGAAATTGTGGCTGAAAAAATAGATGACATTACAATAAATTATGAAGATGAATCGGGAAAACAGTTGGTCAAGGAACTCGACAAGGTGATCCTGACCAGAGGGAGTTGGACCACCATCATGTTTATGTATCAGGATATAGATCGCAAGACCGACCAGTTCGGAGAACCAAAAGTCACGATCCGCCGGTATAAGAAATCCGGTAATCAGTTCCGGCAACAGAGCAAGTTCAATATCACAAGCAAGAAACAAGCTCTTCAAATTGTCGATATTTTGAACAAGTGGTTTTCAGGATAGAACTGAATATCTGACGAAGTACCGTGATTCTCGATAAAAAACCTTATACGCTTGACCGAATTGTGCGAATCGGCATAGCTGCCGGATCATTATGGGGACTGATTTGGCTCTTGGGATACCTGAGCGAAGTCCTGATCCCCTTTGCTGTTGCCCTGCTTTTAGCTTACCTGATTAATCCGCTTGTTCTTCTGGTCCAAAAAAAGGTCCCCAACCGTGTTATTGCCGTGTTTATCAGTCTATTTGCCGTATTGGCTTCAGTGGCGCTTTTGGCTTGGTTGCTTATCCCCGTGATCGCGGCCGATATAGCGAACATGGGCAGGATTTTAACTGACTTTGTCAACGATTCTGACTTGGCTGAACAGGCTGCTCAACGTCTGCCGCCTCATATCTGGGAGGCGGTCAAGGATCTTATGACGTCAAACGAGGTCCGGGATTTTTTCAGGACTGATAATTTCTGGAAGATTTGCGAATCCATTGCTCGCAAGGTTTTACCAGGAGCATGGGGACTCTTAACCGGCACTGCATGTTTTATCATGGGTTTGGTCGGATTGGCTGTGATCGGACTTTATCTAATCTTTTTGCTTCTGGATTACGAGAAGGTCAAGCAAGGCTGGAAGGACATGCTCCCGCCTGCTTACCAGAAGGCTACCATGGCCTTTGTCAGCGATTTTCAGTTGGCTATGAACAGGTATTTCCGGGCTCAGGCTGAGGTAGCTTCTATCGTCGGGATATTGTTCGCTGTGGGCTTTTGGCTCATTGACCTGCCGATGGGTATCTTGCTGGGCCTGTTAATCGGGATTCTGAATATGGTCCCCTATCTGCAGATCATCGGTCTTGTTCCTGCTTTTTTGCTGGCCCTTGTTCACGCGGTGGAGACAGGGAGCAGTTTCTGGGTAGCCCTTGGATTGACCGGTTCGGTCTTTGTGGTAGTTCAGACAATCCAGGATACCGTATTGGTCCCCAAGATTATGGGCCGGGTGACAGGCTTTAGCCCGGCCATAATTTTATTATCCCTATCCATATGGGGCAAGTTATTAGGATTTTTCGGGCTGCTCATAGCCCTGCCAATGACCTGTCTGCTCTTGGCCTACTACCGGCGTTTTTTGATCCATCAATCTGAATTGCACACCTGAGCCTCTTGCAGAACATGCAGAGAAAGATCACAGACAGGAGTAACAGAAGATACTGAATCTTTTTTTTGCCGACTTAATTGTGGCGGTACATGTTGCTTTTGTTTTGTTCTCAGTGCTGGGTGGATTCCTGGTGCTCAAGTGGAAGCTCTGCGCATGGATACACATCCCAGCGGTTATGTGGGCTGCACTTATCGAATTTTACGGCTGGGTGTGTCCACTCACGCCGCTTGAGAACTGGTTGCGTGAAAAGGGCGGGGGGAGTAGTTACGGCTCTGGCTTTATAGAGCACCATATTATCCCTGTGCTTTACCCTGCTTCACTTACGCAAAATATGCAGATTGTCTTGGGCGTGTTTGTCTTGGGTATCAACCTTATGATCTACGGCTGGATATTGCACCGTACTATGAAGGCTGGGACTTGAGCAATATGCCCGCGGTTGAAATCCTGCAAAAGTCGGCTGGCTGCCAAGGAGTGTGGGCGGTTACCCTATGAGCGACTTTTCTTATGAATTCAGCAGATTGGGCCTTTGTGATCTTGACGATCTGGTTGTCCTTGAAAAAATCTGTTTTCCTCACGCATGGACGGAACAGCAATTCTGGCTGTGTCTTAAGCAAAAGCAGTATTATATCTTTGGGCTAAAAAACGGTGGTGAACTGGCTGCCTATTTGTCCTTTTTTAATGTAGCCGACGAAATGGAAATCCTCAAACTGGCTGTCCATCCGGCGCACAGGCGCAAAGGCTTGGGCAAACGTCTTCTCGGGCTTGTGTTGCAGAATTGTATAGAGATGGGCATAGAACGGGCGTATCTGGAGATGCGGAGATCAAATACCGCGGCCCTAGTTCTGTACACCGGGTTTGGTTTTATTCAAACAGGCACCAGGAAAGGGTACTATCCGGACAACAAAGAGGACGCCTTAATTCTTTCCTTAGACCTTAGGACCCGTAAAGGAATAACTCCTCGGTTTTGCATCTCATCTTCAGGCCATCTTTGATCGATTTTCAATCGCAAAATCCTCAACATAACACTGCTATGCCTGCGGTTTTGCTCAATCAAATCGACCAAATCCGACCTAAATCTGAGCGCGAACTCCAATGACTTATTACTTTACGGGTCCTTAGTCTCCTTTCGTCTCCTATTGAGTGCAAAGCTACCCGCGGAAAGACCGGCGACGCAA
>DFBQ01000124.1 GCA_002367355.1 Deltaproteobacteria bacterium UBA3076
CCTGATCCTTGAGGATCGCTCACGAATAATCTTTGTGGAAGTAAAGTCCCGGTTAAGCGCTAAATATGGTCTGCCCCAGGAGGCAATAACCTATCACAAAAAGCGTCAGATTATACGTGTTGCCAAGTGGTACCTTCAGAAAAAGGGTTGCCTGTGGAAAGGGAGATTCGATTTGATGTCTTGGCAATCAGGTTTCATGGTACTGGAAAACCGATCATTGAACATATACCCTGGGCGTTCGACATAGAAGAGTAAAGGATCAGCAGGGCGCCTTACCAAAAAAACGGTCTCTACCTGGTGCATACAGTCGTGGCAGAATTCGAAGCCATCATAGGTTGCAGCGGCCTTGTCCCAAAACCGGCTATCAAGGGCCAGTCCTGTCTCAGGGCCTTGGCACAATGTTTTAGCATATTCTCTCCAGAACTCAGGGGAAGATGGAGAATTTTGGCTTGTGTTAGTTGTTTGGGCGATTTTGGTTTTTCAGATCAGAACTAAATATGCCAAGCTCTTTGAAAAATTGTACTTGATATTTGCCAACTAAATGTATAATATAGAATATGCATTTTAAAGCACATGGGGAAAAAAGACATGGAAGCAACCGTTGTTGATCTAAGATACAAAATGAAGGATGTGCTAAAAGCTCTTGACAGGAATGAGAAAGTGACCATTCTATATCATGGTAAAATTAAAGGAATTATTATTCCTGCAGAACGGGAATCGCACAAAAAAATAACTGACCATCCTTTTTTCGGCATGTCATCTCAAAATAATAAAAAATCAGTACTTGAAGAGCTGAACGACCTACGAAAATCCATATACAATGATATTTGATACTGATATTTTTATATGGGTTCAAAGAGGGAATGAAAAAGCCGCAAGGCACATGGAAAAATCTGTGAACAGATTTCTTTCTATCCAGAGTTATATGGAACTTTTTCAGTGCGCAAAAACCAAAACTCAACACAAATATGTAAAGGATTTTATTGCATCATATGGTTTTATTGTCCTTCCCTTTACGGAAAACATTGGCCATAGGGCATCAATATATATCGAAGAATATACCCTATCTTCAGGGTTGAGATACGGAGATGCCATAATTGCAGCCACTGCCGTAGAAAATAATATACCGCTTTTTTCAAGTAATACGAAGCATTTCAAGATGATAAAAGAACTAAAATTGAAAGTCTTCAAACCATAATGGCGTTTTTTCCGTCTTTTTCGCCTATTTCTTGCAATCTGAGCATATCCTCCGCCCCCTTTTTGTGTATTATGCGGTATTTTGGACGCACATCTCCCCTAAATTCCCTATTTCGGATGCCTTTAGACGGATCTTGCAAAGCGCCTTATGTTGAGAGCCATCACCTTGAAGGCCTGAGCCAATTAAGCGCCTCTTCTTAATGTGGGGGCGCCTTGCCCGCCTCTTTGTCGATCAGCAAAAACTCGGTTCGAAATCTTGTTTTTATTGTAATGATTCCGTCCTTTGCCAGGGACTCCACCTTCTTCTTAACATATTCTTTCTCATAGGTTGCAGCGGCCTTATCCCAAAACCGGCCATCAAGGGCCCGTACAGTCTCAGGGCTTTGGCACAATGTTTTAGCATATTCTCTCCAGAACTCAGGGGAAGAGGGGAGAATTTCGGCTTCTGTTCCCTGTTCTGGCGATTTGGATTTTTCAGACATGAATGGCATTTCCTTTAATCACATCGTAACTATTCAGGTTGAAGACTGAAGACTGAAGGCTGAAGTATTTCAACCATCTCGCAACGATCGAACAGAGATGAACCATCTAAACTAATACTGCAATCTCGTCAGCCAACTCAAATGCCCGCAGTTTTGTGTGATCACGCACGATTTGCCCCTATTAGCCTTCTACCTTCAGTCTATTCACCTGAATAGTTACATCACATCTTATTTCTCGAAAATTCCGCGCCTTGCACGCAGGGCATTTTGAGCGAAATCACTTCTCGTTGATCATCTCGCAGTATTATTATTTTTCCGTCCGCTTCAGATCGCTGATCCAGTAAGGCATGAAGGTATCAGAAAATTTATATGCACCCTTCAGGGTCTTGAACAAAAACCCTTTTTTCGTAAGGGAATCAAGAGAAGCCTTGATGGAGGATGATGGGCCGATCCCATAGGTGAGCTGAAATTTCCTTGAAAAAGGTTTGGCATCAGGTTCTCTGCTCAAGGCCATAAGAAGAGTCCTTTGTTGTTGAGATGCAGCTTGCCACAATACCTCAAAGTGAGGGGAATCCTGCTGAGCAATCACCCTTGGGAGCTTCTCAATCAGATGAGGGATTATTCCATGGCTCTCACGGGCCAATTCCCATAAGTTGTGACAAAGTCTCTGGATATTGTGCGGAACGTCCTTGCCCAACTCGAATATTTTTTCCAAATCACGCCTTTCAACCCTGTATGTTCCCTTCTGTAACCAGCTATAGATAAAATCTGCATATGATTTCCTGTCTATGGGTCCCAGTTTCATGATCCTTCCCAATTTATAAAAGGCCCTTTTACTGTCCCTGGTCATGGAGAGCATGACCGACTGTTCCGAACCGGAGAGGATATATCCGATGTGTTCATGCTGTTGAATTTCAGCGCGGAGGGCCTTTTCAATTGTCTGACCGTCATACTTGGGAAGGTCAGAAAACTCATCGATAACAATCACGAGCCTTTTCCCCTTTTTGCGTGCCAGCTTTTCAGCGTGGTGCATCCCTTCGAGAAGCGCGGGAAGGACCTCTTTGTCATCGGTAGCCACCTCTACGGTCCCTGTCAATGAGCCGTCATGTCCAACCGAGACCTTCGGACGCAGCCTCTGGAGTCCGGAAAGGATTTTTATCAATCTTTCCGTATTTGATTCCAGGGCCTTGCAGGTCACTTGGGTCAAAGCAGCAGCAAAACTCCGTACATCAGGATAGGCGTTTAGGTCAAGATAAGCTGTAGCAAACCCAAGATCGCGAAGTCTATCCATGAGGTTGAAGAGAAGACACGTTTTACCTAAGCGTCTGGGAGAGATCAGAAACACTTTGCTCAGATTGGTCATTTCCCGAATGAGTTCGGCCAACTCCTCTGTCCGGTCGGCAAAGTAAGGACCTCGGACAATTCCTCCGTATTTAAACGGGTTTTCCATAAGAATTTTTCTCCGGTTCGGAAATAACGAATCGTCATTAACGTATTTCAGAACTGGATAAAATGTCAAGTAAAAAAGCGGTGCCAATGGCCATTGGTTGTCCGCGCACGACTCAGAGCCATTCGCATTTTTTACACTCAGATCTCGTTGAGAGACGGACTTCCATTTCCGGTCGAGATCCCCAATGAGGTCACGGAAGAGACCATTGCAAAAAGCCAGTGAGGGGAGAAGATTACGGAGTTTGGTTCCCTGGGTGAGAGCTTCCGCTTGACCCACGGCACCGAGACCATCCGCTCATCGGAAAGTTCATCAACTTGCCGGGACTGCCATGTTGAACCTGACTGGATCTTAATCTACTCCATGGATTAAGAGCCTACGCTTGGAGCGCATGGGAACTCACAGCGATCTCTTTAGGAAGTAAAGGGCACAGCCTGATTACACTGCCTAATCCGTGGCCATCAGTGTAATCCGTGTCCAAAATGGAAAAATGGGGGACATTGCTGCAAAGCTGCGTTATCTGACAACATCCCATATACCTTTCCGACGTCTCGTCCAGTTTTTTTCTGCAATTTCTTTAGTAATACCAGCTTGTCTCCAGATAGAACTTAATGTACCTTTTGGGATACTCCTTTTATTCCGTGGAACAATCACAACCCTATTTTCTCCGCCATAATATCCGTAGCTTCTCAATAAGTCCGGACAAATCATATTTTGCGACTATCCAATGGATTCCGGCTTTTGCCGGAATGACAGGCGCTCACACCCAATCGTCATCCCCGCCTGTGCGTCGCACGCAGACAGGCGAAGGCGGGAATCCAGTGGCTGTTACCCAGACTTATTGAGAAGTTACCTTTTAGGGACGAAACTTAGGGCGTTTGAGCGTTGCGAGAGG
>DFBQ01000123.1 GCA_002367355.1 Deltaproteobacteria bacterium UBA3076
CTAAAGGCTAATCGCTCAATTTAGATTCGAGTGACCTATCGCAGAAACAGCTTGTAAATTAATCGATGGATGGGCCGGTTATAAGGTGGATAAATCATTTTCGAGCTGTTAAACCGCGGTTTGAACACCACGCCCCTGGGATTGGAAAAGGTGATAAAGCCTTCCCGGCCATGATACCGCCCCATGCCGGACGCGCCCACCCCACCGAAAGGCAGATCATCCTGAGCCGCATGGATCAGGGTATCGTTGAATAGGACGCCGCCGGAATGGGTCTGGTCCAGGATGTAATCTCTGTGTTGTCGGGTATAACCGAAATAATAAAGTGCCAGGGGCCGGGGATGGGCATTGACATAGGCCACCGCATCGGACAGCGCATCATACGGCATCACCGGTAAAATGGGGCCGAAAATTTCTTCCTGCATGACACTCATGTTTTCGGTGACATCACGCAATACATACATCGGCATTTTCCGGGTATCGGCAAACGCCTCGCCGGCCGGGTTGATGACATCCACCCTGGCGCCTTTTGCTTTTGCATCCGCTATCAGTTGCTGCATCCGCTCATGCCGGCGCGAATTGATAATCGACGTGTAATCGGCATTGGTTTCCAGGGTCGGATACATGTTTGCCACACACCTTTGAAACGACGCCACAAACTGGTTCACGTTCGGCCGGGGGCAGAATACGTAATCCGGTGCAACGCACGTTTGTGCGGCATTAAAAGCCTTGCCGAAGGCGATCCGTTCGGCCGCTTCAGCCACAGGGGTGTCCGGGCCGATGATGGCCGGGGATTTGCCCCCCAGTTCCAGGGTGACCGGGGTCAGGTTTTCGGCCGCCGTCCGCATGACACGGCGGCCCACAGCGGTTGACCCGGTAAACAGCAGGTGATTCCATGGTTTTGCGGAAAATGCCGCCGCCACGTCGGCACCTCCGGTAACAACGGCCACATGGTCCTGCTTGAACGTATCGGCGAGTATCTGCCGGACAATTTCGGCAGTTTTCGGGGTATATTCGCTCATTTTGATCATGACCCGGTTGCCGGCGGCCAGGGCCGCGGTCAGCGGGCTGACTGTCAAATACAGCGGATAGTTCCACGGCGCGATAACCCCCACCACCCCGAGCGGCTGATAGATAATCCGGGCCCGGCCTGGCTGGAACATCAGGCCCATGCGTCGCCGTTGGGGTTTCATCCAGCGGCGGATGCGTTTGACCGCATACCGGATGCCTTCGACCGAGGGAAAAAACTCAGCAAGCAGGGTTTCATCACGGGCCCGGCCGCCGAAATCTTCATCAATGGCCCGGACAATCTGGTCCTGATAGCGGATCATGGCGATCTTAAACCGGTTTAAATGGGCAATTCGCTGTTGGGCATCCGGCATCGGTGCCTTATGGAAGGCCTCTTGCTGGGCCTGAAAAATCAGATCCATCTCGTCGATCAGCGGACCGACCGCGCGATTTTCTGTCACATGATGCGGTGATGCCGCTATAAACTCGGTCATGATGATTCTCCTCATCGGCATTCAATTCGATAGTATACGCTTTTTCCCTTGACACTCCATCAGTTTCTTCTTAAATTTTGAACTCAAAAACTATATTAGTTCAAAAAGTAAGGACAAAGGTAAAACCATGAAGCAGGAAAAGTTGGAAGCCATATTAACAACCGCAAAAAAGATATTCGCCCGATACGGTCTCAGAAAGACAAGCCTCGACGAGATTGCTCGCATGGCAAGAGTGGCCAAGGGTACCATCTATAACTATTTCGGGAGCAAAGATCGGGTTTATCTGGAAGTTCTTAGCCGGGAAGCAGATGAGCTTTTAAAAAAAATATCATTATCTGTGGATAAGGAAATTTCACCGGAAGCGAAATTTGTTGCCTTTTCCCGCGCCAAATTCAAATATATGCGTCAGGCGATAAATATCCTTAACCTGGACCGGGAAGGAGTAGGGAAATATTTGCCTGCCGCTGAGAGCATTAGAAACGATTTTTTTGAACGAGAGGTCAATATCATCGAATCAATTTTGAGGGAAGGTATAGAAAAAGGGGTGTTCCGGTTAAACGATGCCTTCCTTGCCGCCAAATCCATTGGTTATGCATTGAGAGGGTTTGAACTTAACTGGTTGATTCAAGAGAGCGAAGAAGAAATTGAGCATTATCTTACTGAATTATTGAACCTCCTTTCTTCCGGGCTGGTGGTTGAGAAAAGCAATCAAGACGCAATTTGCACCTAAACTACACAGATTAAGATTCACAAGATGAAGATTGATATTCTAAGCATAATTTTTTCTTTTTCCTTCTTTTCCATTCTTGGATGGATACTGGAGGTCTCCTATCGTTCTGTGCGTGACAAGCGGTTCGTTAACCCCGGTCTCTTGAAGGGACCGTATCTCATCCTTTACGGCACGGGCGCCTTGATACTCATGGGAACGGTTTCCCTGTTGCAGGAATCCAATTGGGCCACTAAAGCACTCGCCTATTTTGTTATTACAACCGGACTTGAACTGAGTTCAGGACTTATTGCCAAATACTTTTTTCAGACCCGTCTTTGGGACTATTCGGATCAGCGTTTTAATTATAAGGGGCACATCTGCCTTAAATTTTCTGTTTACTGGATATTACTGGCATTTGCTTTCGAATATCTCATATTGCCACCATATCAAGATATTCTCAACTGGCTTTCACCGGTGATCAAGGGCCTGTTTACAGGGATGATGGTTGTAATAATGTTGGTGGATTTTTTGACGGTTTCAATCAGGAGTTTTCTCAGCATGACGCCGGAAGAGAAAACCTCGATGGAGACACAATTCATAAACAAAGCAAGGCCGCTGCTTGAAAATCCAATGGTGAAAAAACTTTCACAATGCAAACACCACAGGGATAAGACAAGGTTAGAGCATGTAAAGGAAGTAGCATACATAAGCTTTCTCTGGGGTAAGCGGTTTTCCCTGGACTGTGAGGCGATTATCAGAGGCGCATTACTGCACGATCTTTTCTACTATGACTGGCTGCATGAAGGTCCAAGGCTGCACGCCTTCCGGCACCACAATATTGCCCTGAAAAACGCGCGTAAAATAACACATCTTTCCAAAAAAGAAGAGGATATTATCAAAAAACACATGTGGCCGCTCACCATTATCCCACCGCGTTACATGGAGTCCTTGATCGTTTCTCTTGTGGATACATTTTGTTCGACAAGGGATTATGTGAGCGTGAAGAAACAAGGCAAAACCGCAAAGGCAGCCGCCATCTGCGTTCGTTCGGAATTAGGAGACAAACAAAGATGATAATAAATGCGGATAATGCCTATTTCGCTGGAATTGATATCGGCTCAACAACTGCCAAGGCAGTCATATTAGATGAGAACGGCAACATTATTTTTTCTCGCTACCGACGCCATCAGGCCAAAACCGTGGAAACCGCACGGGACATCATGGAAGAGGCCGTTGGGGACTTGGGCGACGTGGTGCTTGATCTGGCGGTTACCGGATCTGCGGGGATGGGCGTGGCCGAGACCTTCGGGCTGCCATTTGTCCAGGAAGTAGTGGCCTCAGCTCACTATATAGAGGAATCTTTTCCTGAAGCCAGAACTTTTATTGAAATCGGCGGAGAAGACTCAAAAATCGTATTTTTCGACGAACATTTTCGTCCCGACATTCGGATGAACGGCAGTTGTGCAGGGGGAACCGGCGCTTTTATCGATCAAATGGCCGTTCTTTTGGCTGTCAAGGTGGCGGAGCTAAACACGCTGGCCAAAAAATCAACGGACATTTACCCTATTGCCTCCCGCTGCGGCGTTTTTGCCAAGACCGATATCCAGGCATTGTTTAGCCGCCATGTATCCAGGGAAGATATTGCTGCTTCCATATTTCATGCAGTTGCCCTGCAGGTAATCACCGCCCTGTCCAGGGGCCGGGATATTGAAGAAAAAATACTCTTCGGCGGCGGCCCACTGACCTTCAACCCGGAGCTGCGCAAGGCCTTTATGAATCTGCTTGGCATTGAGAATCCGGATAACCTTATCATTCCGGAGCACCCGGAACTGCTTCCCGCCATGGGCGCGGCCATGGTCCGGAACGGAAACCCCTGCCAGGCCAAAATCAGCAACTTTTTATCAACACCGGCAAATGGCGCCGGCGGGCAAACAACCAGCGGCACCAAAAGGCTGCCGTCCCTGTTTACAAACAAAGCTGAGTTTAATCTGTGGCAGGAACGGCATGCACAAAGTCGAGTCCCCAGAATTGATCTGGCTGCGGTAAACGGGAAAAATCTTTTTTTAGGGATCGATTCCGGGTCAACAACTACCAAGATTGTCCTGGTCGATGAGGATGGAAAATTTGTACTTGGCTATTACGGCGCCAACAATGGTGATCCACTCCAGGCGGTAAAAAATGGGATGGCCGAGTTCAGGGAAAAATTCGCAACAGTCGGTTTCGGCCCTCGTATCCTGCGGACAGCCGCCACCGGTTATGGCGAATGCCTGATCAAAGCGGCTTTTGGCTTAAATGACGGCGTGGTTGAGACCATAGCGCATTACAGGGCAGCTCGATACCTTGAACCGGATGTCTCTTTTATTTTGGATATCGGCGGCCAGGACATGAAGGCAATCTATATCCGGAATCACGCCGTGTCAGAAATCCAGGTCAATGAAGCCTGCTCATCGGGATGCGGTTCTTTTATTGAAACATTTGCCAGCTCGTTGGGATACACTGTTCAGGAATTTGCCGAAATCGCCTGTAAAAAAAACTCACCCTTTGATTTGGGGACCCGATGTACTGTCTTCATGAATTCCAAGGTCAAACAGGCGATTTGGGAAAGCGCGACGATCGCCGATATTTCAGCCGGACTGGCCTATTCAGTCATCAAAAATGCGTTGTACAAGGTGCTCAAATTGAAGAACACCGATGTCTTGGGAAACAAGATCGTTGCCCAGGGAGGGACACTCCGCAATCCTGCCGTGCTGCGCGCCTTAGAACTTTTGCTCAACAAAAAGGTTGTCAGGCCGGATATTTCCGAATTGATGGGCGCTTACGGCACGGCCCTGACCGCCCTTTCAAATCATCGCAGCAGATCAAGTGAAGCAGGTTCTTTTACCACCTTTGAGGACATGGAAAGTGGAACTGACTTTTCCAAAAAGGAAATCCGTTGCAATGGTTGCGAGAACAGGTGCGCTGTCTTGCAACTTACGTTCGCCAACAGAAACCGTTTTTATACAGGGAACCGTTGTGAGCGGCATTTCAGCAATAATCCCGACATGGAGCACAAGGGGAAAAATCTGATCAATGAACAGATAAAGTTCTTATTTGACCAAAAGATGGAACCGGAAAGTGAGCCGGTTCTCACCTATGGCATCCCCCGCTGCATGAACATGTATGAAAACTTTCCGTTCTGGTGTGCTTTTTTGACCACTTGCGGGTTTAGGGTAGCTCTTTCCTCCCCTTCCGACTTCAAACTTTACGAAAAGGGTGCACCCACGGTCATGTCGGAAAACATCTGTTTTCCAGCCAAGCTTGCCCACGGTCACATTTTTGATCTTATTGAAAAAAAAGTGGACAGGATATTCTATCCCACAGTGGTTTATGAACAACAGGAACATGACGATGCCTTGGACAGTTTCAACTGTCCGGTCATTACCGGATATCCGGACCTGTTGAAAAGCGCCATTGATCCTGAGGGGAAACATGGAATTCCACTTGATAATCCGGCCGTCAGCTTCAAAAGACTAAACCTGTTAAGGGATCAGCTTTATCTATTTTTTAAGCCGTTTGGAATAGATTACCGGAAGGTGTCTCTGGGGGTGAAGAAAGGAGTGGATGCCCAAAGGGCTTACAAGGAAAAACTCAGGGCCAGTACAAAAGCCCTGATAACCGATGCCGAAAAAAAGCGGCGAATTGTAGTTGTCCTTGCCGGACGGCCTTATCACATAGATCCACTTATCAACCACGGCATCCCAAACCTCCTGACCGAACTGGGGGTTGATGTTGTCAGCGAAAATTCCATTCCTTTAAATGCCGATCAGGCATCCCTGGATGATGTCAATGTCCTGACCCAGTGGAACTATACCAACAGGTTGTACGCTGCGGCCAAGGGGGTTAGTCAAAATCGCAATGTCCAACTGGTGCACATAACCTCTTTCGGCTGCGGGCCGGATGCTATCGCGGCTGACGAGGTCAGGGAAATTATCCAGCACAGCGGAAAGGTTTACACTCTGATCAAGATTGATGAAATTGCCAACCTGGGCGCTGTCAGGATCAGGCTGCGCTCCATGTTGGATGCGGTGAAAAAAAATGTCGGCCAACCACAGACGACTGTGGCCGATCAAAAGAAAACAAACCGGATATTCATGGCCGAAGACCAAAAAAGGACCCTGATCGCACCATATTTTTCCCCTTTCTATTCACCACTCTTACCCGCTGCCTTCAGACCTCTCGGCTTCCGTGTGGATGTGCTACCACCTCAGGACAAGACCTCTGTTGACTTGGGTCTTAAAACCGTTAACAATGACATGTGCTACCCCTCTATTCTGGTTGCCGGCGACATTATCAAGGCCTTTCAATCAGGCAAGTACGATCCTGAAAACACTGCGGTTATTCTGATTCAGACCGGCGGTCAATGTAGGGCATCCTCTTACGTATCTCTCGTCAAAAAAGGACTTGCCGCCGCCAATCTGAGTGATGTCCCCGTCGTCGCCATATCCAATGAGGAAATCAATCCCCAACCGGGATTTGAAATCGATACAAAAAAATTGGCCAAACGTCTGGCCCTGGGAATTATTTTTGCTGATCCATTGGCCAGGATGTACCTGTCCACAGTGGTCAGGGAAAAGGTGCCTGGAAGGTCCAAAACCCTGCACAGCGAATACCTCACCAAAATGGAGGCAGGCATCGAGAACGCCGATTACCGTTTTCTGCTTAATCTTCTCCAAAAGGCGGTTGAAGACTTCAACAGGATTGAAATCAACAACGGATCCGTTCCCAGAATCGGAATCGTGGGCGAAATTTTCGTCAAATACAACTTTTTTGCCAATATGAATATCATCGAGTGGCTTTCCGACCAAGGGGTGGAAGTGGTTCTCCCTCCTTTACAGAGTTTTTTTGCCCAGCGATTTATCAACGAAACATATGACCAGGAGGCGTTGTTTAAACGTTCTTTTGTCGACCGCATCAGATTCAGACTGCTGGAAATTTACTCAAATTACTACCTTGGTCATATTGAGTCGTGTATGCAGGAATTTCGCTTTTACCGAAAATCTCACGACCTGAGAAAACTGGCTGAAATCACCGGCAAGGTGGTCGGCTTGGCCAACCAGTTCGGCGAGGGGTGGTTATTGACGGCCGAAATGATCGCCATGTCCAATGAAGGGATCAACAACATTGTCTGTCTGCAGCCGTTCGGTTGCATCTCCAATCACATTACGGGGAGGGGGATGGAGAAAAAACTCAAGGAAATGTTCCCTGATTTTAATTTGCTTTCGCTCGATATGGACGCGGGGGCAAGTGAGGTAAACATACTAAATCGACTGCATTTCATGGTTATGGGAGCACGAGAGCAGCTTGCCCGTGACGAGGAAGCGGTGACCGGGCCGGGAACAATCAGGCACTTTACTATCCCCAATATATTGCCGCGCGAACTATATGTTCTCAATAATTACGTATCATTGGACGTTGAAAAATGGAGGGCATGGGTGTCCGGCCTGGGGCTGTGGGAAAAAGCGCGGAATATTAGGCGCAAAATCAGCTTGTAACCATCAATATCAGTAACTTCTCAATAAGTCCGGGCAAATCATATTTTGCGACTATCCAATGGATTCCGGCTTTCGCCGGAATGAAAGGCGCTCACACCCAATCGTCATTCCCGCGAAGGCGGGAATCCAGTGACTGTTGCCCGGACTTATTGAGAAATTACCTTTTGACTTGTCGTGAAGGATGCCCAATAATCACAGATATATTTCTTGCAGGGATAAGGAGGTGATAGGACAAATTAAACACAGATACGGACAGCACGGGGATCAGAAACAAATGACAAACTAATCATTTGGAGGGACGGCATGTTAAAAGAGATGAAAGCATAGATCATTGAGGCATTTGAAAGGATCATGAAGAGTGGCGAGGTGACAGCGGCACAGGTCCGGGACATCATCCGGGCGGCTGTGTCGGACACTGCCGGAAAGGTGAAAGAAGGAGGGATAACCCTGCGCGAGATTGCCAGGGAAGCCACTGCCACAGCCACGGATGGACTCAAACAGAAAGGAATTGCCACCAGGGAGCGCATCACTTCGGCAGTCGAGGGCGCAATTGACGGCATCAAGTCCACAGAACAGAGGGCTATGGACAGGACCCGTCAAGAGATCCAACAACTAAAGACCCGTCTAAGCGGAGAGGAACAGAAACTGTCTGAAGATGTGCGCGAAGCCCTGGAAGGTACCAGACAGAGCAGCGAGGCCTTTACAGGGGAAATGAAACAACGCATCGAGACCGCTGTCACCGATACCAAACTGAAATACGCGGAACTTTTAGGCCTGACAGGGGAAACCGTCAAACAGGCTGTAAAGCGGGTGATCGATAGCGGAAAGGACGTAGAGGAAACTGTTGCCAAAATCACCAGGGATGCAACGGAAAAGGCCCTTGCCGAGGCACATTTCAGTGCGGACAGGGTAAGAAAAGTGTCTCATACTGTGATTTCCGCCGCAGTTGAGACTGCAGAGGAGGTCAACACCAATATACGCGAGGTAGCCAGTGGCGCCGTACGGGGAACCAGGGAAGGTATCACCTCTGCAGTGGAGTCCACAAAAGAGACGCTGTCCGCCGCAGGTGCAAAGACCAAGTCCTTTGTCACAGAAGACCTTGCTCAGACCAAGGAAGACTTAGAGGCCGTTGGAGACCTGTTTCTTGAGACCATACGCGGAGTAGCCAGCAGATCCGGCAAGGTGGCAGGTGAGGTGCTCACTGAAATTGCAGACCAGGCCAGGAAAACCCCCTCTACCCTGAAGGAGAAGGCAGGTGAAGCCGCTGAGACAGTCTCGAATCGCCTTAAGGAATTAGGCAAAGACACCTTTGGTAAAGCCGCGCATCTCACAGAAGAGGACAGTGCACACCGCAGCCGATGAGGCCAGACAACTGTCAAAACGAGCACTGGATATAGCCAAAGGAGCAGTATCCGAAATATTACAGGGCGCAAAGCATGCCTTAAAGAAAGATAAGGAGGACAAATCATGAAAAAGGCAATTTCTGCAACTCTTTTAGCACTTTGGCTGATCAGTGGTTTTACAGTGCAAGCAGTTTTATCGGCTGAGCAGACTGGCCAGACAAAAGACAGGGAAGCCACGGAAATTGAGTGGCAACAGGCCCTCAAGGCACAGATCGCCATGGCCATGGCAAGGGTCAACCTGCTCAAGGCACGTACCGAGCTTTGGCTGGAGAAAAACAGTGAGGCTGCTCTCCAGAGCCTCGAAGATGCCAAAACGAATCTACGCAAGGCTCACGGGACGGCCGATACGGTCACAAGAAGGCGGATTGCCGACTTGGAAGAACAGATCAAGTCCGCGGAGACCGCCCTGCGTACAAAAAGCGACAAGGCCTACTCGGAATTGACCGATTTGGCTGACAAGAGCGAAAGCACTCTCAATGCAGCTATAGCAGAGACTCAGACCAAGGCAACTGCCCTCAAAAAGGAGACCTCCACCCGGATAGCCCTGCTTCAGGCCCGGGCCGCTGCCCTTAAGGCCAGGATCGCCCTTGAGATCGAACAGTCTCCGGAAAAAGCCGGACAGGCACTGGAGGATGCCCAGGGATACCTGGCAGAGGCCAAGGCGAGTGCCTCTAAACGGACTGCCGAAGGTATTGCACAGCTTGAGCGCGATGCACAAGCAGCCAAGCAGGCTGTCACTGAAGGCGTCAGTGAGGCCAAGGAGAAAACCAATGCCCTGGTGGTACATACCGAAGGGCAGCTTAAGGCCTACGGCGAACAGGTGGGGGAAAGCGAAGAAGCAGTGCTGCTCAGGAAGCGCTACGCCGAGCTTGAGGCCCAGGCTGCCCTGCTTAAGGCCCAATTGGCAGATAGTGCAGAGGCGACCCGGGAACAGGCCCAATCCTATCTTGACGAGGCAAAGGCCTGGTACGCCCGGGCCCAAAGTCAGGCCGAGGAAACCGCCCGGCTGGAGTTGCAGAAAATGAATAAACGCATAGATGACACCAAAGACGCCCTTAAGGAAGGGGGAGAGCAGGCCAGTAAAAAGCTTTCCGACCTCCTTAAATGGGCGGCTGAGAGAGTGGAGGTCAAAGGAGAAGAGTAAAGTCGCCTGAAATCCGGACGACCATATATCATTACCTGGTCGTCCGGGTTTAACCCGATGAAATGCAAATCTTACAAAGATTTATCCGTCACTATGCTATGGTGGACGGTCTTGGTCATGGATGCCCTTAGAGGTGCTGTGCTCCTGGCCGCCAGGACAGGTATTCCCATCATCCCTATCACTGTCGTCGGTACACGGGAGATCATGCCACCGGGGAAATGCCGTATCAGTTACGGCAGGCGGGTGAGGGTCTTTATCTCAGATGCCGTAGAAGTGGATGCGGCTGACCGGGAAAGACAGGCCGTTGTTACAGAAAGGATAAAACAACGAATAGCAGAAAATCTATAGTGTATATAAAAGATGGTCGGCATCCTTCATAGCAAGCCAAAAGTAGTTTACATCTAAACTAAGCGGTTAGCCTTTAGCTGTTAGCTATTAGCTTAATGTAATGCCTTGATTTTTCAAAGCTAAACCCTAATGGCTAACAGCTAACCGCTTAACTTAGGTAACAGCTAACCGCTCAACTCAAGTGGGAATAAGTGTAAACCGGCGAATGAAGGATGCCCCAGCTTTTTCGACCTTTCATGTTGGATAATTATGAGGAGGATAGGTAATAATATAATATGCCGATCCTCATTGGAATCGTAACTGTGGGGATAGCCCTTGCCGGGACTGAGATTTTCTTACGAGCCTGGCACGCCGCAAGAAAGCCCGGCCAGTATTATCAGATTGGGAAATAAGCCATGCCTGTCCATACAGATTGGAAAAAAGTTGTGGTCATCGCCCTTATGATTGGTGGTATCCTCTCCCTGCATTACCTCATCTTGCCTTACATAGGATACCGGCCAGCGGTTTACCGGATGCTTTTTTACCTGCCCCTGGTTCTGGGAAGCCTCTGGTTTGGGCTGAAGGGGGCTATATTCGTCTGTGCAAGTGTTTCCATACTCTATCTTCCATATACCATGACACAGTGGCAAGGATTTTCGTTAGAAGATTTTTATGAACTGTTGGAGGGGGTATTATACATCATTAATGCTTTCATCATTGGGTATCTGGTTGAAAAGGAAAGAAAGGAACACGGGACCCTTCTCCAAGCCGAGAGCCTTGCTGCTGTTGGAAAGGCCGTGTCCGAGATATAGTTTTTCACATATTAAATTTCACAACCGTGATCTGTTAATCCATTGAAATGACATGTTTCTTATCACAGGATTTTGAAATTATTTATCTGAACATCTATAGCCCACGATATGAAAGCGCCCCTTATGGCTATTGGTGGTTTTGCAAACCAGGTCTCCAGAAAACTGCGGCAGGAAGATCCCAACCGGAAAAAACTGGAGATTGTGGTTCAAGAAACAGCCCGTCTCGAATCCATGGTAAAGCAGATGCTGGACTTTGGCAGACCCCTGGAGATTCAGCCCACGGAAATAAGCCTGAATGAGTTGGTGATGAAAACTGTGAAAGTGGCAGAACCAGTGGCAAGGAAGTCGGGGGTGGAGCTGAAAACTGATCTCGAACCGTCTTTGCCTCTCCTTCTGCTGGATGGTCCTAGAATAGAGCAGGTCATCCTGAACCTGGTCACCAACGCAGTTCAGGCCTCTCCGGCCGGAGAGCATGTACTGGTCAGGACTCATCTGGAGAGCGACGAAGTCTTGTTGGAGGTGGCTGACCGCGGATGCGGGATAATGGAAGAACATCGTGACAATGTCTTTCATCCTTTCTTTTCAACAAAAAAGGCTGGAACTGGTCTGGGCTTGGGTATTGTGAAAAAGATCGTAGAGGCCCATGGAGGAGATGTCTCTTTCCAGTCCAACCCGGAAAAGGGCGTGACCTTTAGTGTGCGGCTGCCTTCTTAATAAGACTGGGCATTCAGAAAAATTTGCCGTGGATAACCAATATAACGTGGAAAACGCAAAATCATGGCTATCCCTTTACTCTCTTCAAACCGTCGAGTCCGGTGTCTTCGACATCATGGATTTGCGTAATTATTTCCGTTTTTGAAATACCAGACGTGAGATACGGCGCTGGCCACTCATGAAGACAAAAGTTCTCCATAGCCTGGGCTCCCTCTTTGGCCTGTTCCTTTTCTCCGTGGCCCTGTGGGTCCTGCATCATCAACTCAAGACATACAACGTCAACGATATTCTTCGATATCTGGAGGAACTCCATGGCAATCGCCTTTTTTCGGCACTGGCGTTTACCTTCCTGAGCTATCTTGTAATGACCGGATACGACGCATTGGCCTTACGCTATATCCATCATCCCCTTTCATACAGCAAAACCGCGTTGGCCT
Source organism: Deltaproteobacteria bacterium UBA3076 (assembly GCA_002367355.1). Classification (GTDB taxonomy): domain Bacteria; phylum Desulfobacterota; class Dissulfuribacteria; order Dissulfuribacterales; family UBA3076; genus UBA3076. The sequence continues at coordinate 12,577 of DFBQ01000123.1, forward strand.
CTTTTATCGGTTATGCCTTCAGTAATAACATTGGATTCTCAATGATTGCCGGTGCATCTGTGCGTTACCGCCTGTATTCAGAAAAACCATTTCGAAAAAAAACAGATAAGATCCCAAGGCTGTCGTATGGTTTTGACTGCCATCTTTATCTTGGTATTTTGGTTGTTTTTCTCGGGACCCTTGTCGGTCTCCTATCGATTTACAGATTTCTCAAAACAGAAAGAGAGATTATGAAAGATACCTATCATCCGTCAATTGCTGCCGACGTCCTGATTGCTCTCTTGCTTGGTGCTATTGGGATACTTGTGGTTATCTATCTATTCAACTGGGTATAGAAAGCACCACACAGAGGAGAGAGACAATGCGACGTTCCAACTTCTACTATTTTCCCCTTGCATTACCCTTTATCTTCATTTTTCTGTTTCTCTTCATCTTCGTGTTCACTTTGCTCCAAATTGGGGTCCTTGGATATGCCTATGAGAAGATAGGGATCAACCCGCGGTATATTTTCAGCTTACTGCTTCTGTCTCTTGTGGGGAGTGGCGTCAATATCCCTGTGGTAAAACTACCTTCGAAAGATGTGCTTTCAGGCCAAGAAATCACCTTTTTCGGCATGCGGTACATTGTCCCCTCGGTTCAAAAGTGGACACGAACGGTTGTGGCCATCAACGTTGGCGGAGCTCTTATCCCAACCCTTCTCTCACTCTACCTCTTGGTGAAGAACGGGTTATATGTCCAAGGCCTCGTGGGCGTGGCTATCGTGACGATTATCGTCCACTGGATGGCCCGGCCTGTCAAAGGCGTGGGGATTGCCGTGCCGATTTTCATCCCTCCCGTGGCGGCCGCTAGCGTTGCTCTCTTGCTTTCACAGGAGTCAGCCCCCGCCTTGGCTTATATTGCAGGGACCATGGGAACCTTAATCGGCGCGGATCTCCTGAATCTTGGCAAAATCCAAGGACTCTGCGCCCCTGTCGTCTCCATCGGAGGGGCCGGGACCTTTGATGGAATCTTCTTGACAGGGATCCTGGCTGTTCTGTTGGCTTAAGGGCAGGGACGGTCATTCCTGTCCTTCCAGCCCTCCTAATGTGGGAATTAGTTTTTGTTGCCTTCAGTCGTGGTAGGATTGCGTTGAATGCAATACAAAATACAGAAAGGAGCAATTATCATGACGAAACTGGCTTTCTTTAATGTAGATGAAAAAGAACAGGCTGTGTTGTTAAAGGCATTTGAGGGGGAGAAAGCATTTGAGTTGAGTTTTCGTCAAAAGCCTCTTGATGTACACACGGCAACTATTGCAAAAGATGCGGATGGAATGGGAATATGCATCCGATCTCAGGTTACACAAGAAGTACTGGATCTGCTGCCTCAACTAAGCATAATTGCTACCATGTCCACCGGTTTTGACCATATTGACTTAGATGCATGCAAGTCTCGAAACATCACGGTATGCAATGTCCCTGCCTACGGCGATAACACAGTAGCCGATTTTATTTTTTTGAACCGCAGAATATCGAACAAGAAATATCGAATGTCGAAATGATACCTTCGAAATTTTGCGGTTCCTTGTTCTGCGGTTCGATATTCAAAATGGATGACTAAAGAACCAACCTCGAAAAGTATAAACTACAGAATGAAGGATGCCCAATAATTATTCATTTGTAACAATATAGTCTACAGAACTCCGTTGTGAGATAGCTTCTATGACTTGACTGGCAGTAAGACATCAGATACAAGCCATTTAAGTGAAAATGCCAAGTTGAAAGGGGTCGTCTTTGCTTGAATGGAATGAATCTATAAAGATTATCACAGGCATACTGGTTATCGTTAATCCTTTAGGAATTGTCCCGGTATTTCTGAGCATTACGTCAACTCAATCCATAAGGGAACGTAGCCGCATTGCCTGGATTGCAGCAGTATCCACAGGTACAATATTACTCTTGGCGGCATTGAGCGGCGAGTCGGTCCTCAAATTCTTTGGCATTGGCATTCCCGCCTTCCGTGTAGGAGGCGGGATACTGATCTTGTTGATGGCGATTGACATGCTTCATGCCCGTCGCAGCGGCAGCAAGCAGACACCTGAAGAGGCAGGGGAGGCTGAAGAGAAAGATACGATAGCGGTTGTCCCCTTGGCTATTCCGTTGCTGGCCGGCCCGGGAGCAATAAGCACTGTAATCCTGTATGCCCATCAATCTTCCGATTGGCTTTATTTGCTATTCCTTTGTGTAATCATTATGTGTGTGGCGATTGTCGTATGGGTCGTTTTGCGCTCAGCCGTCTCTATTGGCACAGTCCTGGGAACTACTGGAATAAATATCGCGAGTCGCCTCATGGGGCTGATTCTTGCTGCAATTGCAATAGAGTTTATTACACAGGGAATGAGTGGAATCTTTCCATGTCTGACAACAGCAGGAAATTAATGGCCCCCGTTAAGCTGAATCATTACTATACTGTGAACGGCCATAATTTGAGATTTCTCTATCATATTTTTTTACCACGGAGTTTCATCGGGCTAATGAAGCCATTGCCGGGGGATACCAGGAGGCCAAGGCTCAAATTTGGCCTTTGACGGGTAAAGGAGGAGGTTTTGATCATCCGTAAAATAGGCATCATCGCAGATCCACACCCGGGGAACATCTTCATTCTTCTGGACAATGTCATTTGCTATCTGGATTTCGGGATGATGGGCCGCATCAGCCGGAAGAGCAGGGAAGACTTTGTGGACATGGTGGTGTCCTCTATCGGCCTTTCAGGCTTTCTGGTGGCCGGGGTGATGGGATTCTGGCTGCTGGTTTCAATCCTGAGGCGGGGGAAGATGTAAGATCGATATGAAGCAGCACAGTCACAAAATATTCTTACTTCTTTTAGTCTTCCTTCTGTCCTTAATGGAAAGCCACGCATGGGCAGCGCTTCCTCAAATACCCAAGGCAATTGAAACCAGATTCTATCAGGGAAGTCCCCAAGACATTGAGGCCTTTATCGAGGAACGCCGCAACCAAGCCGACCGTTTGATATCCGAGGTGACTCTTCTTCTCAAAAAAGAGACCGAGGAGAAGAATAAACGGACGCTAACCAATGCCTTGGAATTTTTAGAAGGCATCCCTTTTCAACTGACCAGACTAAATAGTGAAATGAAAAGGTCCCCCGAGGTGGCGGTCACCGCGCCAGTGATCGGCTTGGCACCTTATAGCCTGGAAATATTGGATGAAGTTCTGTCCTTATACCCCGATGTAAAGCAAGGGTTGGACAAGCACCAAAAAAAGAAGGAGCTGTTTGAAAACAATTTATCAAACATCGAACAGGACCTTAAACACTTATTTGCAGATTATATCAATTTTAAGGAACAGGATAGTAAAGACATCAAGGGTTGTGAGACACTCAGTCAGCTACTAAGCCTCCAGGCGGAATATGCCTTACAAAAAGTTCAATGCACGAAATTAGACCAGACGATAGACGAGCTGAGCTCATCAGAAAAGAATTTAAATAACCAGATTAAGGAAGTTTTCAAAGATCTAAAAATCACCAAAGAAGATGTTGTTGCTGCTAAGAACCGAAGAAATCAGGCCCGGTACCAAGAAAAAGATATAAAGGATAAACTTATTGCCAGACGAAGGGAATTAAATCGACAGATAATTATTTCTGAGATAAAACTTGATAATGTTATCACAAAACTAAACTCAGTAGAATCTATAGAAGAATCCAAGAAACTTTTAAATATTGAAAAAAGGCGTCTTGAGAAACAAATAGAAGAATTACAATATAAAAAGGATATATTGTCGCAGAATGAGATCGCCATAAAACTGGATACAAGCTGGAAGTCTTTCCGATACGACTGGCTGGCATACTATACTAACTATCCTCAAAGCAAGAAACCTCAAGCAATTGTTAAATATTGCACGGAAGAGCTTGACAGATTGGAAGAGATGGTTGGGCAGTTAAAAGAAAATTTGGCCGAGAGAAGGCTCGACAAGTCGATTGTTAATGAAAATCTATTTTCAATAGCAAAAGAAAGGGAAACAGTAACCATTCCTAAGGTCAAAAAAGCGCTAAGTGTCCTTCAGCAGCAGGTAAATGTCACCAATGACTCCATGGACAAGCTGATCCTGAAGATCTCCGACAATCTCAAAAATGTCAAAGTATTGAGGACTGAAACTCAGAATATTCTTCAATTGATCCAGCAAAAAATCAGCCTTTATGAAAGGCTCCTTTACTGGATCAGGGCCGATTTTTCAGTAGCCTGGAGTCGGGTCAAGGCTGTTGTTTATTATCCCCTCTGGTCTATTGGGGAAAGTGCAGTAACCCTGGCCACCTTCCTGAAGGTTATCTTCTTCCTCTACTTGGGTATTTTTTCCCTAAGGGTGGTACGCAAAAAGCTGGCCATCTTTCTAATCGAGAGGGCCAATCTTTCTATCGGGCTTGTAAATTCCATTACCACTCTGAGCTATTACTTTCTTCTCTTATTAATTATCCTGGTAGCCCTTTCTACGGCCGGGGTTAACCTGAACCAGATCACCATCATTTTAGGTGCGTTAGGCGTTGGTATCGGCTTTGGGCTTCAAACGATCGCCAACAATTTTATAAGCGGCCTCATTCTTCTAACCGAAAGAACCATAAAAGTAGGGGACATTGTGGAACTGGAAAACGGCCTATTGGGTGAGGTCAAGAATATCTCTATCAGGAGCACTGTTATCAGAACCTATGACAGTCTTGATATTATCGTCCCCAATTCCGATTTCATTTCTAACCGGGTGACCACGTGGACTTATGGAGATGACTGGCGGAGGCTCAGAATTCCCTTTGGGGTTTCCTATGGTTCAGACCCTGATGAAGTGGCCAAACTGGCTATCGAAGTTGCCAGAGAGATCCCTACAACCATAGAAGATGGTGACCACCCTTTAAGAGTATGGTTTGATGGATTTGGGGACAGCAGCCTCGATTTCTCCTTGCTGGTCTGGTGCCGGATGAGGCGACTCGCCCCTGTTTCCGGCTTGCTCAGCGATTACTACTTTGCGCTTTTCCGTAAGTTTAAAGAGGCCGGGATCGAAATACCGTTTCCACAAAGGGATCTCCATCTACGTTCAATTTCTCCGGAAATTTCACATATTTTTAAAAAGTAGTGTGTCATTTGGTTTTAGCTCCGCACAGGTCAGTTATTAGGCCGCGCCAGGAGCGTAGAAGCACCAGGTTTGGAGATAGCATGAAAAAACTTTTTCTGCTGAGCTTTTTCTTTGTCTTAGGTTTCGGTTTTTGGGGTGGATGTGAAGCTGAGGGAGAAGCTGGATTACCACCGGTTGTTCCTATGAAGGATTTTTTCAGGAACCCTGAGAAAGCAGGATTTCAATTATCACCTAATGGCCAATACCTTGCCTTTATGGAGCCATGGGAAAACAGAATGAATGTCCATGTCCAAAAGATTGGTGAAAAAAAAGCCGTCCGTATTACCAACGCAACAAAAAGGGACATCGCGGGCTACTTTTGGGCGAATAATCATCGTATCGCCTTTGTACAGGACAAGGGCGGCGATGAGAATTTCAGGCTGTATGCCGTGGATATTGATGGCTCCGGTCTGAAGGAATTAACGCCTTTCGATCAGGTGAGGGTTCGAATTATAGATGACCTGGAAGATAATGAAAAAGAGATGATCATAGGAATGAATAGGCGTGATAAACGCATCTTCGATGCCTATCGTATTAATATCAACACAGGTGAGATGAAGATGGTCGCCAAGAATCCGGGTAATATTGATGGTTGGCTTACGGACAATAATGGTGAATTACGTATAGCAACCACCTCAGACGGTGTTAACACCAGTATTTTGTATCGCGATAAGGAGACTGATGATTTTCGAGTTATTTTCACCACTAATTTTAAAGAGACGCTTGCCCCGCTCTTTTTTAGTTTTGACGACAAATATATTTACGCCTCCTCCAATATCGGGCGCGATAAGCGTGCCATAGTAAAATATGACCCTGATAAAGACAAAGAACTTGAAGTCATTTTTGAACACCCTCAAGTCGATGTTTTCAGTCTCTTGAGATCGAAAAAGCGCAAGGTAATTACGGGCGTGACGTATGTAACCGATAAACGCCACTATCATTTTTTTGATAAAAAACGTAAGCAACTACAGAAGAATCTTGAGCAACGGCTTTCCGGATATGAAGTTGTTGTAACGAACATGAGTAAAGATGAAAGCAAGGTCCTTGTGCGCACTTTTAGCGATAAGTCCAGGGGCGCCTATTATTATTATGATAGGCAGAACAATGACTTTAAAAAATTGGTGGATGTTTCGCCGTGGCTTAATGAAAAATATATGGCGGATATGAAACCAATTAAGTACCAATCCAAAGATGGATTAACCATCCATGGCTATCTAACTCTGCCAAACGGCATTGAGCCGAAAAATTTACCCGTTGTGGTTAATCCCCACGGTGGCCCCTGGGCACGTGACATGTGGGGCTTCAATCCTGAAGTACAGTTCTTGGCCAACCGTGGGTACGCTGTTCTGCAGATGAACTTCAGGGGGTCTACCGGATACGGTAAAAAGTTCTGGGAAGCAGGCTTTAAAAAATGGGG
>DFBQ01000056.1 GCA_002367355.1 Deltaproteobacteria bacterium UBA3076
AAGCCCCATGAAATAGAGGCACAGTATCCAGATTTGTAACGGTTGATGATGTCCCTCAAATATCGTCCCTGTCAGGTCATCGAAGTATCGACTACACTTTTTACAATAATACTGTTGGCGCTCTGATTGTGTCTTATCTCGACCATTTTTGACTATCATATCCGAACTACAGTGCGGGCAATGAACACCGTCCGGCCAGCGCAGTTCGCGGACCCATTGAAAGCACTTGGCGTTGTCTATAATGGCCGTTATATTCAGAAGGCTTTGGATTTTGTTCTGAATTTTCATCATCATTTCTCCTGGGTAGTATTTCCCAGGAAACAATACAGATGATGCCTTCAGATGTCTATAGTGAAGCACAATTTTCCTTTTCAAGGATCAGTCTGGAATCCCTTAAGAGCCAAATTAAATTGCGGCTAATTCAAAAAAATATATACCGTGAGTATCGATTTATCAAGACCTAATGCCGGTTGTTGGAGCGAAGCTCAACAACCGGCAATAAGCGGAATCATCATTCTTTATTTCGGCAATCCGTGCACACTTCCTGATCTTGCTGTGGAATTTTTGTCAAAAACTGGATATTTCATATAAGGAAATGGGCACCATATATGGTAAGCCATGTGTGAGATAACTGCAATATATAGTGGCGTTAAGAGCAGATAATGGCTTATATGAAATATCCAGGTCAAAAAAATGAATCTTGACAATCACCTTGAAGCAGGTCATAAAGATAGAAGTCTGTATTTTTCATTAATTTGATCTAACTTTTTTAGTAACCGTTCAAAGGTTCAAAAGTTCTGGGTTCAAGGGTTCAGAACCGTTGAGTCATGAGTTCTGAATGGTAACCCTGAACGGTGAACCCTGAACCTGTGAACGCCTATTTTTTTTAAACATATTTGCCTGAAGGAAAGACAAAACATGCACCAACCTTTTCCCATAAAACAAACTGCTGATTTAGTTCTATGGTGGTGGCTGTGGTACAGAGGAATGGTGCGCGTCTGCTCCTTTTAGGCTAAACCTTAAAGGCAAAGGCAAAAGGCCGTGGACACGCAAAGGTGTTCACGGCCTTTTTTATTTTGGCTCATGGGATTAAAATAAATTATAGATAGCCGTTCAGGGGTCAAGGAAGATGAACATCGAACATCGAACATCGAACGTCCAACATCGAATGTTGAATGGAAAAAGATGAAGAAACAGACTTATGACCTGGAAGAAAGGTTGCTCGAGTCTACAGAAATAGCCGTTGAATGTTCGGTATTGGATATTCGTTTTTCATTCGAAGTTGGAAGTTCGATGTTCGACGTTCATCTTTTAACATGAACCTCTGAACCCTGGAACCTTTAAATATATACAAGGACAAGATATCATGATCACTCCGGATCTGACCCAGTTTAAATCGTTGGCTAAAGGCGCGAATATCATACCAATATGGAAAGAGATAGCAGTTGACTTTGATACGCCTGTATCTCTGTTTGCAAAGCTTGGAGAAAATAGTTACTCATTCCTGCTGGAGAGCCTTGAAGGCGGAGAAAAGTGGGGAAGGTACAGCTTTATCGGATTCAAGCCCTTTCTGGTCTTCGGTTGTAAGGGGAATGATATCTTCACGGAGATTGAAGGCAAGCGCAAAAATATTACTGCCGCTGATCCGCTTGCTGCCCTCAGAGAAATAATGGCACGCTTTTCACCGGCAGAGGTCCCGGGGCTTCCTCGATTCTACGGAGGGGCTGTTGGATATATGGGATATGACATGGTTCGCTTCATGGAGCGTCTGCCGGAGAATCTTTCAGACTCTGCAGGGTTCAATGATGCAGTATTCATGTTTCCAGAGATCCTGCTTGTCTATGACAATATCCGCCAAACCCTCAAGATCATTGTCTGCCTCCGGGTAGAACCCGAAGACAACACGGAATCTGTATATACAAGAGGGGAAAAAGCTATAGAAGACGTGATCCGTCGCATTCGACACGGATTGGATTACCCTGCCCCGCCTGCAAATCCCGTCCCTGCCACCAGCCTCAGCCCGGAGGTCCCCCAAGAGCGATTTGAGGACATTGTCCGCAGGGCAAAGGAATACATCCGGGCCGGAGACATAATCCAGGTAGTGCTTTCACAACGGTTTTCCGGCAAAAACCTTATCCCTACGTTTAACCTGTACCGTGCCCTTAGAAGGATAAATCCATCGCCTTATCTTTATTACCTGCACCTGGAAGACGAAGTGCTCATTGGTTCTTCACCTGAGATCTTAGTCAGGCTGACAGGCAATAAGATTGATGTGAGGCCTATTGCAGGCACCAGACCAAGGGGTAAAGATCAAGAGGGGGACATACGGTTTGAAAAGGAACTTCTCGCTGACCCGAAGGAGAGGGCGGAACACCTGATGCTGCTTGACCTTGGGAGAAATGATGCCGGCAGGGTTTCCAAGATGGGGAGCGTAAAGGTTGAGGATCTGATGACTGTGGAACGTTATTCCCATGTGATGCATATTGTCACAGGTGTTACAGGGGAACTAATGGATGGAAAGGACATGTTTGACGTACTACAGGCCTGTTTTCCCGCAGGTACTGTGTCAGGCGCGCCCAAAATCAGGGCCATGGAGATAATAGAGGAGCTCGAACACGCCCGGCGGGGACCGTATGCCGGTGCTGTAGGCTACTTCGGTTTTTCAGGCAACATGGATTTGGCCATCACCATTCGCACGCTCTGCCAGAAAAAGGATATGCTTTACCTCCAGGCTGGAGCCGGTATAGTTGCTGACTCAAATCCCACTGTTGAGTGGGAGGAGACCATTAGCAAAGGGCAGGCTCTTATGCGGGCCATCCACGTCGCCCATGAGGAACTATCACAATGAGCACCTTACACTGACCTAAATTGAGCGATTAGCCTTTAGCTGTTAGCTATTAGCTTAATGATTACAGGATGTTTT
>DFBQ01000109.1:0-16789 GCA_002367355.1 Deltaproteobacteria bacterium UBA3076
TTCCCCGCAGGGTCAGGTTTGAAGAAATAGATCCATTGGGGATGGTATGGCACGGCCGGTATGTGAGTTATCTTGAAGATGGCCGCATAGCATTTGGAGACAAGTACGGCCTGCATTACACGAAGTTCCGGGATGAAGGGCTGGCAGCTCCTATTGTGAAAATGCACATCGACTATAAGGCTTCGTTACGCCTTGATGAGATAATGAACATTAAAACCACGCTACACTGGTGTGATGCCATGAGGCTGAACTTTGAATATTGCATTACAGACCGGAATGGACGTCTAATGGCCACTGGATATACTGTTCAGCTCCTGACGGATATGAAGGGACTTGTTTTACTCATGCCGACTGCCTGGATTGAGGATTTTCGGCAAAAGTGGAAAGATGGTAAGCTGGAATGAAATCAGTAGCTGTTGTGGCCACCAGAGCGATAACTTCTCTTGGCAATTTAGACGAGACGTGGAGGGGACTGATGGAAGGACGTTCTGCCCTTGCCTGTCTTAAATCAGACGGTTTGTTTGGCAGATGGCCGGTAGGGTTAATAAAGAGCCTTGAAGGAGAGCTGGGAACAGCAAAACGCCTTCAAGCTTTGATAAAATTGCTTCTTGCTGACAGCCCCCTGATTTTGGATGACACCACCCTCCTTCTGGCTATTACAAAAGGCGCTCCGGACGAACTCCTTTCCGGGTCAGCCGGTCTCAGACCAGGCCAACCTTGTGATACTGCAAGTTATATAGCGAGAGAACTTGGCCTTAAGGGTCCTGTAAGCACAATCAGCGCTGCCTGTACATCCGGAACAATAGCTGTAATCCAAGGGGTACACAGGATTATCAGTGGTGATGCAAAAATGGTCGCCGTGATTGGGATAGATATATTAAGCCGGTTTGTGCTAGCCGGTTTTGCAAGTCTGATGGCGCTTTCCCCTCAACCTTGCCGTCCTTTCGATCATGGACGTGATGGGCTTACCCTGGGCGAAGGAGCGGGAATCATGCTTCTATGCTCCACAGAAGAGGCCCATAAGCGCAATTGGCCTATCCTTGCCCGGATAACCGGATGGGGGGCGGCCTGTGACGCAGTTCACATCACAGCGCCGGACAGGGAGGCGAGCGGGCTGATAGCTTCCATAAAAAAGACTACAGACAATTGCTGCCGGCAAGTAGGCGCTATAAACGCCCACGGCACCGGCACCCGGCATAACGATGCCATGGAGATATGCGCATTTACCACCCTGTGGGGCAAAAACAATCCGCCTTTTCATTCCGTGAAAGGAGCTATAGGCCACTGCCTTGGAGCTGCAGGCGTAATTGAGGCGGTTTTATCTGTTGAAAGCCTGAAGAGAGGCATGATTCCTCCAAGCGTTGGGCTGACAACACCAGAATCCGGCATTGGCCATATAACCGGACAAAAGCCCCACGCCTTGGATCATCCATCCATATTATCCTGCAACTCAGGATTTGGCGGCATAAATGCAAGTATACTTATCACGAAGCCAAGAGCTATTATCAGGGCGTAAAGATAATCTGGGACATATAAATTTTCCAGAACAGTATTTGGAAGGTAGTAAGCTGGGTATTCAGAATCAAAACAATCAATAATATAGTCAAATACCACCACCAGAGGTGATGACTTGTATAACTGCCATAGAAGACGCCCTTACACTATGTTGTCTATTCGAACAGCTTCAGTTGGCTTTGTTCAATCGCTTTATCTTTCTTTTCTTGCCAGCGTACATATTTTCTTATTTTATTCTCATCCAAACCCACTGTACTCACACAGTATCCTCTTGACCAAAGATGCCGACCCCAGAATTTCTTTCCCATTCTTTGATTACGCTGAAAAAAGTCCTTTTGCGGTCTTCGGGTTTCGGCCCATGGAAGTCCTAAAAAATGGATCAAAAAAGCTTATTGAGAATTGATCTCAACTAATGGACATACTTTCACCTTTTCATAATTTGGATTATCGTTTTTCCGTCTTTTTCGCTTATTTTCTGTAATTTGAGTATATCCTCTCTCTCCTCTTTTCTGTATTATACGGCATTTTGGACGCACCTCTTCCCTAAATTTCCCATTTCGGATGCCTTTAGACGGATCTGTTCTGTCGCATATCTCGCAAAGCGCCTTATGCTGAGAGCCATCACCTTGAAGGCCATTGCTAAATTCTTTCTCTGGTATTATTGATTACACCGCAAAAAGTCCTGAATTCGCGAGATATATATTGGGGCATTACCACTTCTTCGGCAACCTCTTTGTAAGGTTATGCGAAATTCGTTCTTTCAGCAAGCACTCATGGGCCTTTTGGTCAAACGTGAGCCACTTGCCTTTCATCTCCGCAGCAAGAGCTGCATAAGTGGCATCATATCCGGTAAGACCTTTTTTCACGAAGCGGGCTGCATGCACTGCCAGGCTTTCTGTCATAGGCTGTCTGAAGATGCCACTATTTAGAAGGGGAATCATCCCCTTGATAAAGACATCCTGTGCCGACGGATGAACGCGAAACAATACTGCATAGACCTCAAAACAAAACAGTTCCGGGACGGCGAAAGATTCAGGACCTTCAATGAACCTTTGAAGAACGGCATCGGCATTTGGATGGCTTTCATCCTTCAAAAACCACCGAACAGCTACCGAGGCATCGACAATCCAGATCATGTTGCATAACCCCTCAATTCTCGAAGCACCTCAACGCTCCCCTTTTTTCCCAAACTATCGTCCCTCAAACCCTTTATGGTTTCAAATAGTTGCCTCTTACGTTCCTCTGCCTGATAGTCTAAAAACCTTCTTTTGAATTGTTCTGGTGTGATGAGCACGGCCCTGAGTTTTCTCCCTTTGTTTACCAGGATAGGCTCACCTGTGTTGTTAAGTAAATCCAAAACCTCTCCCAGATTGTTCCTAATCTTCAGTGCATTGACTGTCCTCACGAAAAAGCCTCCCTTCTTGCTGCCGGTTTACCTTCACGCAACCAGTCTATGAACATCTAATCCCAATGTCAAGTGTAGATATAGCTATACATATATGCGCATGATTACGCACCTTTTTCCTCTCTCTTTTTCCATCACGAGCAATATCTTCTGCTCAAACAGAGCGGGGCCAGACGAAAACCGGCAAAGAGGAAATCGGCGTCATTCGTTCAATCTGTCCAGCGGGCTCTGGAGACTGGCAATATCGCGTTTCATTATCGGTTTTCGTTTTGAACGAACAGGGGCGATCTTGCCATCAAGGGGCTGATTAAGGACATCACGATAGAGAACGACAAGAGCACTCAAGGCCTGGTGCTGTGTAGAGGCTGCAACATTGGTTTAGATATTACCCGTATTAGCAGCATATTTATAGCGCAAGTTATCCAAATGCAGTCTAATCGAATGATTCATATGACATTGATTTCCCTTTTCTGCGTGACAATGCTTAACATATCAGTTCAGGTAACAGCCAGGGACGAGCCACTTCGGCAAAAGGCTGTTAAATTGGAAAATTTGGAATTTTGGCGGCGTAAAGCAAGATGGCCATATCGCAATGTTCCCTGAAGAACTTCCAAAAAGATTAATTAAGATGTTTTTATTTGTCGGAGACATAATTCTTGATCCATTTCTTGGAAGCGGGACAACCTCTCTTGCTGCCAAAAATCTCGACCGAAGTTCAATGGGCTATGAAATTAATCATGAATTTATTCCTTATATCAAACAAAAATTACAGGTAAACCAACCTGATAAAAAGATGTCTTGCCTTTGTTGATGACAAGTAGAATATAAACACAAGAGCCTCTTGCAAAAAATGCAATTTTTGCACTTTTCTATTATCAAGACATATATAACCTACTGAAATTATTATGCTCGATTTGAAGTGAGGTGCAATTTTTGCATTTTTGCAAGTACCTCACAAAAATAAATTTTTGAATTTGAGAAAATCAGGGATAAAAGAGATCGATGGCTGGTAAGTCAAAACACATTCTCAAGACCGTATTCGGGTATGACGCATTCAGACCGCTTCAAGCGGAGATTATAACAAACGTCCTGAGGAAGAACGACACCCTGGTTATCATGCCCACAGGAGGCGGGAAGTCATTGTGTTATCAGATACCTGCTTTGATCTTTTCAGGGCTGACAATCGTTATTTCTCCCCTGATTTCGTTAATGAAGGATCAGGTGGAACAATTAGTGCAGATAGGGGTTCCTGTCACAGTCTTGAACAGTTCACTGACACTTGAGCAATACCGACGCAATGAGGAGAAGGTAAAACAAGGAGTAATCAGATTGCTCTATATGGCGCCGGAAGCCCTGTTAAGGCCCAACATGCTGGCCATGCTCTCCTCATTAGATGTGGACTGCCTCACCATTGATGAGGCCCACTGTATTTCGGAGTGGGGCCATGATTTCCGCCCTGAATACCGGCAACTTGTGACGGCGAGAGACAGGTTTGCAAATGCAGTATGTATTGCGCTTACTGCCACGGCAACACCGAGGGTGAGGCAAGACATCAAAACAAGTCTTGGATTTGAGGACTCAGACGAATTTGTTGCCAGCTTTAACAGAAAAAATCTCTTTATCCAGGTCGTTTCCAAAAACAACCCCTTTGAACAAACTGTTGAATTTATCAAAGGCTTTCCAGGACAGTCCGGAATTATCTACTGTTTCTCCCGGCGGCAGGTAGATGATCTTTATGAGGCCCTTAAAAGCAAGGGGTTTTCCGTTAGACCCTATCATGCAGGTCTTTCCAAAAGGGATCGGACTCGCAATCAGGATCTCTTTATCAAAGATGATGTGCAAATCATGGTTGCGACAATTGCCTTTGGCATGGGGATTGACAAGCCCAATGTACGATTTGTTGTGCACTACGATCTACCCAAGAATATCGAAAGCTATTATCAGGAGATCGGCCGGGCCGGCCGCGACGGCCTGCCTGCCCATTGTATTTTGCTTTTCAGCTACGGTGATATTCAAAAAACCAAGTACTTCATTAACAAAAAAGAGGAACACGAGCAGCGGATAGCAAATATTCATCTAAATGCATTATTGGGGTTTATAGAAACGGAAAGGTGCCGCCGCATCCCCCTTTTGGGCTATTTCGGAGAAAAATATTCCAGGGAGGATTGCGGCATGTGCGACAACTGCCTGACAGAAGAAGAGGATCTGAAAGATATTACTATTGCCGCACAAAAATTCCTCTCATGTGCAAAGCGGACCGAAGAAAGATTTGGCGCAGGCCATATTATTGACGTGTTGCGCGGATCAGAGGCAAAGAAGGTGTTGAGGTTCGGACATCAACATCTGTCAACCTACGGCATCGGCCGGGATTTCTCAAAAAGGCAATGGTTTCATCTGTCCAGACAGTTTATCCGGAAAGGCCTCCTGGTTCAGGACATGGAATTTGGGAGCCTGAAACTCACAGACAAGGCGTGGAAGGTTGCCAGGGGAGAAGAAAAGGTCTTTGGCCGGATGGAAGAAGAAGGAGGAGTTGATCGAACATCAGAAAAAGATGACCATAAGGACTATGACCGTGATCTGTTTGAGATCCTGCGAAAGGAACGAAAGCAATTGGCTGACAAATCAAATGTTCCTCCTTATGTTATCTTTTCGGATAAAACATTAATTGAAATGGCGATTTTTTTCCCGCAAAGCAAGCAGAGTATGTTGGATATTCATGGTGTAGGGGCGGTAAAACATGATAAGTACGGTACGGTCTTTTTGGATATTATTCAAGAATATTGCAAAATCCGTCAAATTGAGGAACGTGCCAAATTAGCCGGGGGAAAACCGTTAGGCGCCACTGCGTCAATTGGCAAAAAGAGACACATTGTTATTGGAGAGGCCTTAAACTCTGGCCGGCCTGTCAGTAAGATCATGGACGATTTCAGCATCAAGCGGGATACGTTCTTGAATCATTTGTTCAGATACTTGCAGGAAGGCAATGGTCTTATCAAATCAGATGAATTGATGGCCCTTTCGACAGTCTCTTCTGAACAAAAGGACCATATTCTTGACAAATTCGAGGATCTCGGAACAGAGTTCTTGAAACCGGTATTTGACGCACTTGGCGGGGAGACAGATTATGAAGACCTGAAAATTATTCGGCTTTATTACTTAGGAACTGTCCGCAAATAAGTTGGACAATATTGTGTTTGGATTTGTGTTGAATTTGGCCGATCCGATTGAGCAAAACCGCAGGCATAGCAGTGCTATGTTGAGGATTTTGTGATTGAGGATCGGCCAAAGTCGGCTCAAAGACAGGCGCAAGATGTTCAAGTTATTTGCGGACAGTTCCTAAGGCGCCACAGAAAAGACCTGCCGGTTTATCCAGGATAGTAATGGTCAGAAATACTAACCTGCCGGACGGTAACAAAGTGGGGACAGGACAGGAAATCTCCCGTCCTAACTATTTTCATCAGGGCCCAGGAGTTGAGTCCCAAGATACATGTAATGGAGTCCGGAAATTACAGTAATCAGGGCAGTAGCTATATAAAGAAAAGGTAAAATCCTGCTAAAAAAGCCCAAGTCATGATCTACGAGGACCATAAAAATAGTCCCCAATTGGGCTACTGTAGTAATCTTGCCAAGCACAGATGGGTGGATTTCCACTCCACTCTGAAACAGAAATATTATCAAGACACCAAACACGATTATCACATCTCGGCTAATCACAGTTACTGCCAGCCAGCCTGGCAGAAACCCTATGATTGCAAGAGTTACATAAGCTGACGTGAGAAGGAGTTTGTCGGCAATAGGGTCCAAAATGGCACCAATGCGGGTCTTCTGCCTCATCCATCGAGCTATCAGTCCGTCCAGGCCGTCGGTTATTCCGGCTATAGTGAAAACAATCAAGGCTTCAACGTAGTTACCGTTGATAAGCAGTATCACCAGCAGCGGCGTAAGTATAATGCGTATGAGGGTCAGTAAATTAGGTAAATTCAATTCCCAGCTCTTTCAATTATCCAATTTCTTGCCAGATTCTGTGAAGACCCATCAGGGCTTCAGGATGATACCATCTGATTTCAGGATTGGCCCGGAACCATGTAATCTGGCGCTTTGCATAACGGCGGGTATCCCTTCTCAATTGGCTTATAGCCTCATCAAAGGACACTTCTCCTTTGAGAAAACGGATAATATGCCGATATCCAAGGGACTGCAAGGGCTTAAGATGGTGTGAATATCCTTTATCCAACAAAAAATTTACTTCCTCTAAGAACCCGGCATCCAGCATAGCGCCAACCCGTGCGTCAATCCGCTCATAGAGCTCTTCTCTGGGCCTTATTAGTCCTATCTTTGTGCATAACAGTCTCTGTCCTGAAGTACTTTTATGCCTCCTCTGCCATATCGACATAGGCTCGCCGGTCTGATGATATACCTCAAGTGCCCTTATGACTCTGAATGTATCATTAGGATGGAGCCTGCTCGCTGCTTCCGGGTCTGCGCCGGCAAGGAGGTCATAAAGGGCCCTTTTCCCCTGATTTGCTGAGATTTTACGCAACATTTCCCTTACCATGGGATCACGTCCCGGACATGGGGCCAGTCCCTCAAGGAGGGATCTCAGATAAAGTCCGCTGCCCCCAACCAGCAAAGGCACCTTTCCCCTTAATGTCATCGACCTGATGATGCCCAGTGCCTTACGCACAAAGTCAGCAGCGTCAAAGGGCTCATCAGGATCTGCAACGTCAATCAGGTGATGGGGCACCTGCTTCTGTTCCTCAGGGCCGGGCTTTGCAGTTCCGATATCAAGTCCCCTGAATACCTGCACTGAATCCACACTAATGATTTCAGCGCACATTTCTTTTGCAAGGCGAAGAGACAGGGCCGTCTTTCCCACAGCAGTCGGACCGACAAGGGCAACCAGGGGGAATTTGGTGATTGGGTGAGAGAATTTGGTGATTTGGTGATTTGGTGATTTGGTGATTGAGGAATTGAGGGATTTAGTCATCGTTTTCGCCCGAATCGCCGCTCTATCTCGCTGAATCCCAAAACCTGAGAAACAGGCCTTCCGTGGGGGCAGTGAGACACTTCTTCGGAAAGCAGTTCCTTGAGTAAGGTCTTCATCTCTTGCAACTCGAGGTGGTGATTGGCCTTTATTGCGGAATGACAGGCCATAGAGGCCAGAAGATCGTGAACCAGGCCTTTTACATCCTGTTCCGGGAAACTGAGAATACGGTCTATCAGCTTACCGACCACTTCGCTGGTCTTGGGGCAAGAGGCTACAAAATCCGGGACAGACCTGATAGCAACCTGGGAATGTCCAAATGGCTCGATTATTACTCCTAATCGCTTTAGTATGGGACAAATTTCCGGAAGTTTTGCAATATCTTCCTGGTTCCTTTCCAGGACTTCAGGAAATACAAGGGGTTGGGTATCCAGGGCATCAGTTTGTGCAATCTGCCGGTTTAGCCTCTTAAAGATAAGGGCCTCGTGAGCTGCATGCTGGTCCACAAGTACAAGGCCATCCGGTCCTTCTGCCAGGATGTAACTCCTGGCCAACTGTCCGAGAACACGAAAGTCCTGCCATAAATATACTCTATCAGACTTGTGGACATGGTGGTCCTGATCGGGTGATCCAGGAGGCTCAGGGCCGGCAATCAGGGCTGTTTTCTGATCTTGCCCGGATGAAGGGAATTCCCCGTAAGCCGGGAGTGCTTCTGAGACCTGAAAAGCATCAGGAAGAATATCCAGTTCCTGCTGATCAATTGAAAGGCCTGTTTTTTCCAATCTTGCCGGGGTTTTCCCAAACGGCGCAGCAACGACCTTTATGCCTTCAAGGGCCCTTTGTACGGAGTGGTAAACAATTCGGTATATTGCGTCTGAATCGTGAAAACGGACTTCTTGTTTAGCAGGATGCACATTTACGTCCACCTGATCTGGCTGTACCTCCAGAAACAGGGCACCCATAGGGTATGAATTCTTCATCATAAAGCCCCTGAAGGCCTGATTAAGCGCCTTCCATAGCAGTCTGCTATTTATGGGTCTTTGATTCAAAAAAAAGTAAAAGGACTTGGAGGAGGCCCTTGCTTCCTCCGGTGGTGTCACATAACCTGAAACCAGGATTTCCTGGGATTTGCCTTCAACCGGCAGCATCTGAAGAACAAGTTGATCACCTACCAGTGGCCAGAGGCGCTGGGGGCCCTGGCAACCAGGCCGGGACCGGAATATTTCCCTTCCATCACTCAGAAGTTCAAAAAGGATCTCAGGGAAACCCACTGACAAAGTACGTATTATTTGGGAAATATGCCCCAACTCAGTCTGACGCCTCTTGAGAAACCTGCGTCTTGCCGGTATCTCCAGGAACAGATCCTCTACTTCCACTGTAGTACCGGAGGGGCATCCTACGGCCAAGATCTTCTTGTCTCTGCCAAAGTCCACCCTCACCCGCCATCCTTCGATATTGTCAGAAGGCCTGGAAGTAATGGACAGCCTGGAAACAGCGCCTATACTGGAAAGGGCCTCACCCCTGAAACCCATGGTGCGTATAACAGCCAAATCGGCTTCATCCCTGATTTTGCTGGTCGCGTGGCGTTCAACAGCCAGATTGATGTCTTCTTTTCCCAAGCCGACACCATCGTCTGTAACCCTGACGAGGTGTTTACCACCATCTTCCAGCTCTACACGGATCCGTCCGGCCCCTGCGTCTATAGAATTTTCAAGGAGTTCCTTCACTATCGAAGCAGGCCTTTCCACTACCTCACCTGCTGCGATTTGATTGGCTATATGGGGAGGAAGGATATGTATTTTGGACACAATGACTCCTATTTAGTGCCTGAATGGAAAATCATGTTCAGGCAAAATCCGAATATCGAATATCCAACAAGGAATTTTGAATCATGAAGTGTTCCATAATAGCACTTTTCCGGGTGTATTATCCAGACCGTTGTCATGAATGAAGAAATCGCTGTAGCAAAAAATATCGATGTGAGGTCTGATGGATAGATAATAATCTTAATATGTTAATTGTCCCTGACCTAAACTGAGAAAACAAAATTTGGGGTTTCCGTTCAGGCACTATCTATGTACTTGAATCGGCAACTTCAGTCTCAGCCAGGCACAAAACGCTTTTTCATTGGTTTATTTTTGCTTTTTGGAGTATTGTTTTACATAAGTTAACTGGCAATTTGGACGTTGATGAGGATATTCGCTCAAGAATGCTTTACGTCGGGAAGTGCTGAAGTAACTTCCCATCCCAACAGGCCCAAAACTAATTTTACATAATTTTTGGCTTAATAAAATCAACCGGTTATATGGAGTAACCGCACAGGCTTATATTTTCTGTGAATTCAGGAGATTCTTTATGGTTACTAATCAAGAACTCAAACATCTGTTACATGATCTTGAGTCTGACCGGGTTGAGCGTAAGGCCTCTGCCAGTGATCGAAGCAAGATCAGAAGAACAATATGTGCCTTTGCCAACGATCTGCCGGGTCATGGCCAACCTGGTGTAATCTTTATCGGTATCAATGATGATGGAAGCTGTTCCAATTTACGGATTACGGATGAGTTGTTGAAAACGCTCTCCAACATGCGTTCGGACGGAAATATCCTTCCACCACCGACAATGGTTATACAGAAACACATTTTAAATGGTTGTGAACTGGTAGTGATCTCGGTGGAGCCCTCGGATAGTCCCCCTGTTCGGTATCAAGGTAGGGCATGGATTCGGGTAGGCCCCCGTCTTCATATAGCCACAAGCGAAGACGAAAGGAGATTGGCAGAGCGGCGCAGGGCTATAGATCTTCCGTTTGACCACAGGCCTGTACAAGGTTCGTCACTGGAGGACTTGGATATTGATTTTTTCGAAAAAACCTATCTTCCCGCGGCTATACCTCCTGATCTGTTGGAGCAGAACCAAAGGCCGGTGGAACAGCAGCTCGCCTCATTACGTTTTTATGTCTGAAATATATCTTGATTACAATGCAACCACACCGGTTGCAAAGCCGGTGCAGGAGGAAGTAAATTCCGCACTGAAAGAAAAATGGGGCAATCCCGGCAGCGGACACAGGTTCGGCCAAATGGCCAAGAGGGCACTGGAATACGCCAGGGCCCAAGTGGCATCGCTGCTCAACGCTGATCCTACTGAAATCCTTTTCACCAGCGGAGGCACAGAATCCAATAATTTAACTATAGCAGGCGTATGCCAGGCCATGTCAGGCAAAGGGCGACACATCATCACCACCCGCATCGAGCACCCCTCCCTTATGAATCCCTGCCTGCATTTGCTTGAACAGGGGTGGAACGTGTCCTTTATAAAGGTAAACAGCCAGGGCGTTGTAGATCCCATGGAAGTTGAAAGGGCCTTACGCCCTGATACAGTACTGGTCTCAGTGATGCTGACAAACAATGAGACCGGGGCTATTCAGCCGGTGGCTGCGATTTCGCAATTGGCCCGCGAGCGTGGGGTACTGGTCCATACAGACGCGGCCCAGGCCGTGGGCAAGATCCCTGTGGATGTCAAAAATCTTGGAGTAGACTACCTGAGTATTGCAGGACACAAGCTCTATGCGCCAAAAGGAATAGGTGCCCTCTATTGCAGAAAAGGCGCACCTCTTGGTCAGCTTATGTTCGGCGGAGGCCAGGAGCAGGGTCTTCGGCCCGGCACTGAGCCGGTTCCCCTGGCAGTCGGACTGGGAGCTGCCTGTGATTTTGTTGCCCGGGACATTAAGGCCGAGGCGGAAAGGGAAACAGGTCTCAGGGAGAAGCTCTATGCAGAACTATCCAAACTGGGCCATCCTATAATCAGGCACTGTGATCCTGAGAATACAATTCCAAATACACTGAGCGTCAGTTTTATCGGCAAAAATGGAACGGAGATCCTGGCCCAGGCCCCGGAGATTATGGCCTCTACCGGTTCGGCCTGCCACGACAGGGCGATTAGGGTCTCCCATGTGCTTGCCGCCATGGGAGTATCGCCGGAAGTAGCCATGGGGACCCTTCGCCTCACCCTGGGTCGAGGGACCACTGAATCGGACATAGAAATCGCCGCCCAGGCCATCGGCAGGGCGCTTGAAAGGATACAGACATGAATATGCTGAAAAAGGTGATTATAAATGATTCCGCTCAAAATGCCCCGGATGCATCCCTTTATAGGCAATGTTGAATTGTGAATGTTGAATGTTGAATTAAGGTAAAGATATATGTCTTTTAAATGTTCTTCCACAATTCAGCATTCAACATTCAACATTTATTGTGCGCCGCAGTGACGAGGAAATCGAAGCAACGCAGCAGACGGGGTATTTTCAGAGGAATCAGACATGAAATTCGTTGATTTAGGCAGACAGTATCAAAGCTACAGACAGGAAATAGACTCGGCCATCCACGAGATAATCAAAAAGAGCCAGTTCATACTGGGCAAGCCGGTGGAGGATCTGGAGACAGCTCTCGCAGCTTATGTGGGGGTCAAACATGCGATAGGGGTAGGCTCAGGGACGGACGGGCTGCTCCTTGCCCTTATGGCCATGGATCTGAGGCCCGGAGAAGAGGTTATCACGACCCCCTTTACGTTTATAGCCACTGCGGAAGTCATAGCCCTTCTGAAGGCAAGGCCTGTATTCGTGGATATAGACCCTAAAAGCTTTAACCTTGACACGGGCGAGATGCGGGACGCTCTGGCCGCAAGGCAGAAGGCCGGGGCCAAGGTAAGGGGCATCCTCCCCGTGAGCCTTTATGGTCAGTGCCCTGATATGGACGAAATCAATGAAATTGCGTCAGAGTTTGGCCTGTCTGTGATTGAGGATGCCTGCCAGTCCTTTGGGGCAAGATACAAGAACCGGCTGTCCTGCGGCCTCAACGACGTTGGTGTCACCTCTTTTTTCCCCTCGAAGCCCCTTGGAGCATATGGGGACGGGGGCATGGTCTTCACTGATGATCCGGAAAAGGCGGATATGATAAGGTGCCTCAGGGTCCATGGCCAGAGGGCCAGATACCAGCATGAAGAAATAGGGCTTAATGCCAGGCTGGATAGCATCCAGGCAGCAATAGTCCTGGCTAAATTCATCCATTTTGATGAAGAAATTAAGGCCAGGCAGGAAGCTGCCGGCCGTTATTCAGAACTGATTAACCAAAAAATACCGGAAATACAGACTCCTGTAGTAATGCCGGACAGGACATGCGTGTATGCTCAGTACACAGTGAGAATCCCCGGAGGGTTGAGGGACCAGGTGACCACCTTTCTCAAACAGGAAGGCATTCCCTTTGCCATACATTATCCGGTACCGATCCATCTCCAGCCTGCCTTTAAAGGCCTGGGACTTGGACCAGGCTCCTTTCCCCATGCAGAAAAGGCCGCAGAGGAAGTGCTGTCCCTTCCCATGCATGCCTTTATCACACCAGAGGAACAGGAGATCGTCATAGATGGCCTTGAGAGGGCCATCAGTTTTAAGGCATGATTCCGCTAAAAAACCCAATCTGCGGCGTACGATAAATGTTGAATTAAGGTAAAGGTATATGTCTTTTAAATGTTCTTCCACAATTCAGCATTCAACATTCACAATTCAACATTGCCTATAAAGGGGTACTTTCAGCAAAATAAAAAATGTTATATAGTGCCTGAACGGAAACCCCAAATTTTGTTTTCTCAATTTAGATCATGAACAATTAACATATTAAGGTTATTTCCTTTTTTAAATTCAAAATTCAAACTTTAGAATTCAAAATTGTGTCTGAACGGCCTTTTCGTTCAGACACAATATAGGAGACTCAATTCATGTCTCAAGGACCTGAAGCTTATATTGACAAATCCAGACAATTAAAAGATGAGGACACCTTCTGCTTTTCCTGCACGCCGGATAAGAGCTGTTTTACAAACTGCTGTTATGATTTAAGCCTGATCCTCATGCCTTATGACATATTCAGGCTCAAGAATCATTTAGGCATGAAGTCCGCGGACTTTCTAAAACGTTATACAAGCGTATACGTTGGGCAGAATTCAGGGCTTCCGGTAGTGTCGCTCAAGATGGAAGGCCCCTATTTAAAATGCCCGTTTCTGGAAGAGGGAAAAGGATGTATAGTTTATAAAGACAGGCCTGGTGCATGCCGCACTTATCCCCTTGCCAGAATGGCCTGTCGAAGCCAGGACAGAGAGGGAGTGGAGGAATTCTATTATATTGTCAGGGAGCCGGATTGCGAGGGGTTCCAGGACGGAAAGGAATGGACAGTAAGGAGCTGGAAGGAAAATGAAGGCCTTGAGCAATATAATAAAATGAATGATATCTTTGGGGAGATACTTCAGGCTAAGACAGTGGCAGGGATAGCGTATCTGAACGCGGATCAGATCGATATCTTTCACATGGGATGCTATGATATAGACAGTTTCCATCAATATTTCCTGGAAGGCCCTAACCTTGATCGCTACATGGAGTCTGAGGATGTGATAGAAGTCATCTCCAATGACGAAGAGGCATTGCTCAAATATAGCGTGCGCTTGGTTAAGAAAAAGCTATTCCAGGCTGGATGTTCCAACTGTAGTTTGTAGATGGTTCAAAATCTGTAACCGTTCAGAGGTTCAGGGTTCAGAGGTTCAGGGTTCAATGTAACCCGTGAACGGCTACTAAAATCTTTATCCGCTGAGCCTCTGCTGTATTTTTTTCCAGTGGTTTGCAACCTTTATTTTGATACGATTTAATAGTCTGAAATCATGGAATGTGAAGCTACTGTAACTATATATAACAGGTTGGGGCTTCATGCCCGTCCAGCCTGCCGTTTTGCTCAAAAGGCGAGTGAATTTAATGCTGATGTGTGGCTTTTGAAAGATGGGAAGAAAGTAGATGGGAAAAATATTCTTGAGGTCCTGACCCTTGCCTGCCCTCATGGGAGCGTCCTGACAGTCAGGGCAGTTGGTCCGGATTCAAACCAGGCCGTGACAGACCTTAAGACCTTAGTAGAAAGTCGCTTTGGCGAATTGGATTGATCAAGATGTCAGAAGAAAAAGGTGATTCGGTAGTTTTAAAAGGAATAGGGGCTTCGCCCGGAGTGGTCATTGGTCCTGCCTTCCTGTTGGATTATCACAAGGTTAAGATCTTAAGAAGGCAAATCGAAAAAGGCGAGATTGACCAGGAGAAACAACGCTTTGAAAATGCTGTCTCTGAGGCGGAAAACCAGATAAAACAGTTGATCGCAGAGATCCCAGAGGAGTTCAGAGAACATTCAGGGATTTTTGAAGCCTATTTGTTGATGCTCAAAGACCGTATGGTCTATGAGCGGACCTTAAGATTAATTTCTGAAGAACAGATTAACGCAGAGTGGGCCCTCAATAATGCTTTGGACCATGTTAGAGGGCTCTTTGAGCAAGTAAAAGATCCATATATCAGGGAACGTTTTGAAGATATTAAGTACGCAGTGCGGAGAGTCCAAAAGCTCTTGTCCGGGAGTCCCTCTGTGGATTTCAGTCAACTGGAGGATCCGGTTATACTGGTAGCACACGATCTGTCTCCTGCTGATACGATCCAAATGGCCAAAGAAAAAATCCTGGCATTTGTCACAGACATGGGGAGCCGAACATCCCACACGGCGATTCTGGGCAGATCGCTCGGTCTTCCCGCAGTTGTGGGTCTGGAAAACGCCACGTCTTCCATATTTTCCGGGGAGACTTTGATTGTAGACGGCCTATGTGGCGATGTAGTAGTAAATCCGGATGATGAGCTCTTAAGACATTACGGGGAAAAACAGGAGGATTACATACGATATCGATTGGATGTAATCCAATACAGTAACCTCCCTGCAGAGACACAGGACGGATTCAGGTTTAAGATCAAGGCTAACATAGAATTCCTTGAGGAAATTTCCTCTGTCATATCCAATGGTGCTGAGGGGATAGGGCTCTACCGTACCGAGGTCATGTATCTGGCTCACAAGGAACTTCCCATTGAAGAGGAACTCTTTCTGGCTTACCAAGAAGTCGTAGAGCGCATGTCACCCTTTCCAACAACAATACGTACTCTGGATATTGGCGGCGACAAGTTCTTGTCGTCAGTCTCTCAGGACGATGAAAGCAATCCAGCCCTCGGACTGAGAGCAATTCGGCTCTGTTTGAAAGAGTCAAATCTGTTTCGCACACAGCTTAGGGCAATAATTAGGGCCAGTGCATACGGAGATGTGAGGATGCTTTTCCCTTTAATATCCGGCAGGTCAGAAATAATTCAGGTCAAGGAACACTTGGAGAAGACCAAGAATGAGCTGCGGAGAGAGGGAATTCCATTTAATGAAGATATCAAGACAGGCATTATGATAGAGGTCCCTTCTGCTGTACTTTTGGCGGATGTCCTTGCCAAGGAAGTGGATTTCTTCAGTATAGGTACAAACGACCTCATTCAGTATTCCCTGGCAATCGATAGAGGTAACGAATATGTGGCACATCTCTACGAGCCTTTACACCCCGGTGTTTTGAGGATGATCTATCGTACAATAGAGGCAGCCCATGAAGCAGGAATTGAGGCGGCAGTTTGCGGAGAGATGGCAGGAGAACCGATGTATCTTCCTATACTTATTGGCATGGGTCTGGACGAACTGAGCATGAACGCCTTGGATATACCAAAGATCAAGCGCATGATTCGAATGAGTAACCAGAACCAATGCAGCGCTTTGGTTCGAGATATTCTTGAGTGCTCTACCGCACAGAAGATAAGAGGGCATCTTTTAGACTTCCTTACCTCTGACTTCCCGGGGGAATTCGATCTCAGCCATGGGTTATATCCAGATTTTGTCGGCAGGGAGGCTGTCCTTGGGCCTCTGATGACCGGAATGAAAGGGAACGCCCTGAATAGGCGGTTAAGTTAGGGCCTGTCACGAAACAAGAGGCTCCTTCTTCCTAAGTTGAGCGATTAGCTGTTA
>DFBQ01000109.1:16864-18502 GCA_002367355.1 Deltaproteobacteria bacterium UBA3076
AAGGCTAATCGCTCAATTTAAGTTCTTACAATGCTGAATTTTGACAAAGTCGGCGAGATGACTGTTGCAGCATTGCTGGCCTCTATAGGCTCGGGCTTTGTTGTGGCCTATCAGTACGAGGTGGCAGACCCTTTTGTAACCAGCGTCGCCATCGAAGCAATACTTCCCTTTGGCGCCTTCTGGAGGGCCCTGCACTTCTGGACCAGTCAGGCCTTTTTCCTTCTACTTATTTATCATGCATGGCAAAGCATTGATGATCTGCCAAAAATCTCTATGCGACCTTCAGGTCGCAGACAGTGGACTGTCCTGAGCTTTACCCTTCCCATGAGTATCCTTGCCCTGTTTACCGGATATGTTCTGCGGTATGATGGAACAGGTCAGGCTGCGGGCACAATTGCCGAGCACCTTCTGCTGGAAATCCCACTGATTGGCTCAGGACTCAACCGTTTCCTGATAGCGAGCACAGATGAGGGTTTAAGCCGTATCTACCTCCTGCATCTGCTCCTTACCGCCCTGTTATGGGGGCTTGGCACCTGGTATCATACCCGTCGTGTGATCCTAAGCCGGAAGATTTTCCTGAGCATTCTCGCCGGTTCTATTACAGTGGCCATTCTGTTTCACGCTCCGATAGACCTCCCTGGGAAAAATATTAACCTGATACAGGGCCCGTGGTTCTTTCTGGGAATACAGGAACTCTTGCGACACTTTCCGCCGCTCGGAGCTGGAATTCTGTATCCACTGATACCAGTGGTCGCCTTCTTGTCGCTACCCTGGGCGAGCAACAGGAAAATTCCTCTTTTGCTCCTTATTGGATGGCTTGTGACTTACTTTGGTTTGAGCCTGGCTGGCTGGTTGAGGTCAGCCTGATGTATTGTCCCAAGAAAGGCTTCCAGAGTAGTATCTCCAACCTGAAAATCTGCAAGACAACGCATGAATGCCCCAAATCGTCCCTGTTCATCGGGAGACAATATAAAACCCGGCAATGCCCTGTTTGAGATAAGCCCATTTACCGTACCAGGACTTTCAAACCGATTATTTACCAATTCGCTTAATACGTCCAGCAGGTTTCCAGACACCCGATCTTTGTCTATGTGCTCTATGATCTGGTAGATGGCAAGATTCACTGTAACAAGAAAAGGCTCCATATCCGCCTCGCCACCGTATTGGCAGACCTCCCTTGAAGACATTGCCCTGCATGCAAAGGGACGGTTTTCATAGACACTACAAAGTCCTTCCTGGTCCAAAAATGGGCAGACTCCTTCCCCATGTTCTCCTATGTCTGATGGGATCTCCTCCTGCCTGAGACAAAGATCCGCTATTTGATTAGTGCTCAGGCCCGGCCTGTAAATCGGTCTTGCTGTTGCTGAATACAGCAGTTTCTTAAGATCGAGATTATCAAAAAAAGAAGAGCATAGCAGATATCCGGCTTCAAGTGAGGTGGCAACTATATTTACAGTACAACAGACATGGCAACCCGGCCTGCAGGCCAGGGAAAAGGCTGTAAGGAACCGGTCATAAAAGGAATAGATGGCGGCAAGGACCTTGAACTTGTTTGAATCATCTATACAAATCATAATAACTAGTGCCTGAACGGAAACCCCAAATTTTATTTTCTCAATTTAGGTCATGGACAATTAA
>DFBQ01000131.1 GCA_002367355.1 Deltaproteobacteria bacterium UBA3076
ATGAAGAATTTTCCAGAGAGGGACCATCTCATCCGGTTCTGTTACAGGCTCTCTGGAATTTTGATTCAAGAAAAAACAAGCACCTTTTTTGTCAATTGGTGCTTCCATATCTTTAAATTCAGGTTGTGTCTCGCGATACTCCTCAAGAACATCCTCAACCACAAAAATGAAATCTTCCGGTGGTGTTCCCATGGCGCTACAGCTCTGATTTCTCAATGCCATATCGCATGATCCGAGAATCCCCTTAGGCCGTTTTTCTCTTGGCCAGCTTGCTCTTGCTTCATACACCAACCCTGGTATATCGATTTGCATCGGACATGCATAAACACATCTGTAACACATGGTACACATCCACACCCATGGTGTGGATGTTAACTCTTCGTCCATCCCAAGAACAGCCATCCGCAAAAATTTTCTTGGATCCATATCTTCAAGACCCGTTGCCGGACAGCCGGATGAACAGGTACCACATGTCAGGCAAAGGTTAAGATTTCCCCCGTCGGGAAGAAGTTTTTTTACTTTATTCATAAAAATACTTTTTCTTTTTCCACCAAGTTTGATTGCTTCTTCAGCCATATTTAATTACCCTCCATAGTGGAATCACAACCTGTTCATTCAAAGATAGTATATAATAATTTTTACAAATTCCCAATTGAATAAAATCGGCCTTTTGCAGCTTCTACAAAGTCCCTTGACAGTTTCTTTAGCTCTTTGGTTTAGTTAAGTCAACCCGACCTCTTGCAAAACCACATGGAGTACTATAAAAACCACCAGGAACAAGAAAGCCGGCAAAGCCCCTATTCCTGCACATTAGCGCACATTAGCGCATGGAACTAATTCATGTTCCCGTGTCAAAAGGATAAAAAACAAGATCCCGGCCATCATTATCATTGCCCCTAAGGGAAATGCGCTCCTGAGACCGCAATAATCCATTATAATACCGGCAAAAAAAGAACCAAATATCATTCCCAGGCTGTGCCCCACTGTCAGAAGCCCCATGATTGACCCCATGGATTTATTTTCATTACCTTTTATCACAGACAGCGCCATCACCGGCGGTGTTGATAATCCGCCTCCCACTCCAAAAAGAATATCCGCGATAATGATATCCCAGAATCCCTCTGCCCATGAAAATGAATATATTGCATATACGATTATCAGGCTGCCGGATATAATCATGTACCTTTTGTTAAGCCTGTCAGCCAGCAAGCCCATCGGGACCTGCAGCATACCGCTTATACATACTCCGAGCATGACAAGAATCCCGATCAAAGAACTTGAAAGCCCGAATTCTAAATCAGCGTAAACAGGCAGGAAGCACCACATGATTCCAATGCAGGTCACATACGAAAACCGGACGATGAACATCCCTGCTATAACTCTGTCCCTTAATAGCCGGGTAATCGACACAGGAGCCTTATCCCTCCTTACAATCCTTTCCGAACTAACAGGCGGCAGTAAGAAAAAGCTTAAAAAGCAGCCTGCAGCCGCAAGAATCCCCATGGACGCAAAAGCTGAATTCAGGCTGAATTTGTCACTGATCACTCCGCCCGCCAGAGGGCCAATGCTCAGGCCCAGAAACATTGACAGGTTAAAAAGACCCATATAAAAGCCCTCTTTCCCTTCAGGTGTAATATCCCCTATATAGGCCTGTGCAACCGGCATGATCATGGCAGACGCAATACCCTGTAAAAATCGTACGACAATCAATGAATTGACATCGGCTGAAAAAATGAACACGATGGAAACCAATGTATAGCCAAGCAGGCCTGCGACAATAAACGGCTTACGCCCTTTTTTGTCTGAAATCCTGCCGAAATACGGAAGGAGAAACGTTCGTGAAAGGGAGAATGCGCCGAAGATCAGGCTTATATACAGACCGCTGGCTCCAAGATCATGGGCATACACCGGCAGAAGCGGGACTACTATCCCCACGCCTGTAACAGACGTAAAAATGGAAAAGAAAATAGTAGCAAATATTTTTTTGTCAGATGAATTCATATGGAAGGGAAAGGGACGACAATAAAATCCGGATTATATTCCAGACGCTGTTTATCTCGATTAGACTTACCAAGCCTTTGTGACCAAAACCTCCGACATAGGATAGTGTTTTCGATTCAGACAGAAAATCCTGCCGCCTGTTTGCATTGCCGTAGCAGCCAGAATTGCATCGTTGATATCTATTCCGTGGCTAAGATGCCATTTCCGGTACAACAAAGCAGCCTCATCAATACGGCTTTGGTTAATAGATTCTGTTTTGAATTGTGATAGAAATAACAAGGTCGATTCCTCTTCCTCCGGACGCACGAAAAACACGACTTCTGCCCTTTGCATTACACCTGTCCACAATTCGAAATCTTCACCATCACGAAGACGTCGCAGAAAGTTAAGCGCTTTCCGTTCTCCACGAAGATGCCAAATCAGTATATCCGTATCGATGTAAGCCCTCATTATTGGTGCCTTATCATCGAGCGTCGAAAAGCTTTGCGTGACGTATCCACAACTTCAGGTGCGGATTCCTTACGACGCCATGCACCAAATGTTAAATCGAGCACATCTATGCTATTTTCCTTTTCAATCCTGCTTGCGTACACTTCAATCGCACTCTCGATGATCTTCTTTTTTGTAGTATTCAAACGCTGGGCAAGAATTCCTATGCGTCTAACCGTAGACTCATCAACTCGTGCAGAGAATATTTTATCCATTGGTTTCCTCCTAATCTTACGTAAACATTATAACGTAAGAATAGGCTATTACAATAAAAAAAATTAAAAAAGTCGTTTTTACACCGCTTGGCGTAACTTCTCAATAAGTTGGGGTAGATTACACTTGCGACTATTCACTGGACATCTTATCCTGAATTATTGAGAAGTTACCGCTTGGCGAAGGAAAGGCCTTGATTACGAGCGCCAACAGGCTGGCTTCGGACGTTTTTGGCATACCCAAGCACCGGAAACTCGAACGGCCTGTTTCAATATAACGATATGGAACTTGTCATCAAGAAGCGACAGATCGGGAGAGGCAAGGCGTGATCGCGCTCGATACGAACGCCCTGGTTAGACTCTTGATCGAGGATAATCCAGACCAGGTGAGAGCTTTTCCGCCTCCTTGCGCCTTGCTCTCGAACAAAATTGCTCATTTCTGGACGGATACTAATTTGTTGCCATCAACAATACTGATCAAGACTTAATAGGGAGATCGACAAGGATGAAATAGGACTATGGATAGAGATAATCCTCCCCTGACTCGTCAACGACTCTCAGATATCCTTCTCTTGCCGCT
>DFBQ01000238.1:0-17186 GCA_002367355.1 Deltaproteobacteria bacterium UBA3076
CCGGAGTACGTTCTTTGATCGTAATCATTAGATGATCCGGCAATTTTTTCTTAACTTCAACAGTATGTACCCAAGGATGCGCCTCTATGGACGTTGCAATTGATTTCAGATCGAGAGATAAAAGATTGTCCCGGGCGGTCACATCGCTCAGTTCCAAAACCTCATCTTCTGTGACGCGATCGCAGCCTTTCACCAGGACCTGACAAACCCTGAAAAGATCAGATTGACATGCCCAATGGCGACACATAAAAAACCCTACAAGGACAATGCACATTACGGCTATGCCGACCAATATTTTAGAATTGATAAGCCACGATACGGAAAACACCGGTTTGACAGACTTAGTCCGCGAGCCGGAGCTACGTACTGAAGACCTGAATTCTGAAGACGACCTTCTAATTTTCATATTTTCATACCCCAAATAGATACTTCTGGGACAAGTTCTACATCAGCCTCTTTTTTTACACGCTCTTTAATGATTTTCAGCAAGTCCATTACCTGTACGGCACTGGCTTTCCCACGGTTTACAATAAAGTTCGCATGCCTTTTGGATACCACAGCATCCCCGATTCTAAGACCTTTGAGTCCACATTGGTCTATGAGCTTTCCTGCTGAATCTCCGGGAGGATTTCTAAAAACGCACCCTGCGCTTGGTTTTCCTATAGGCTGGGTGGTTCTCCGTTTGTACATCACCTTTCTGACATTGCGCCTGATCTGATCAGGGCTGCTTTTGCAAAGTTGAATTCTTGCGGCAGAGATCAGGGCCTTGTCCGGCAGTCTGAGGGACCTGTAATTAAATTGCAATTGATCTCTCCGGAACCAGCAACTCCCGTCCGGGCCTGTAAATTGTACAGCGTCTATCGCTTCTGCCATGGAGTACTTGTTAGTGCCGGCGTTCATGGATATGGCCCCACCTACACTGGCCGGAATGCCCGAAAGATTCTCAAGACCACACAGGCCGTTGCGTATGGACCAGGAAATAAGGGATTTCAGCCTGCATCCCGCCTCTACAGACACTGTTTTAAAGGGATGGCCAGGAGGGAAATGGATGCGATTCAGGGCTGTCAGGGTCATGACTATCTTCACGCCTTTATCGTTGATCAACAGGTTGCTCCCCTGGCCCAGCACCTTATAGGATATGGAACGATTACTGAGAAAAGAAATTGTCTGTTCAAGGGCCTTCAAGGTCCTTGGAGCCAGGAATAGATGCGCAGGCCCGCCTATCCGGAAGCTTGTGAGCGGTAAAAGCGGAACACTCTTGCGCACCTGGAGATCTTCTATCCTTTCCAGATCCTTAGAGAGCAAGCGCTGACTCCTTTGTTTTAAGCATGTCCAAAATCTTTGGTCCTATACGCCCTATGGCACCGGCCCCGAGAGTCATGACCACGTCACCCTCCTGCAGGCTTGGTACAACTACCCGGGGAAAATCCCTGCAGGACTCTACATAGTGCACTGGTCCACCCCGTTTATCCCTGATATTTCTTGCCAGACGTTTTCCGCTGACTCCTACTATAGGAGTTTCACTGGCTGGATAGATTTTTGTCAGCCATAGTTCATCAGCTTCTCCGAAGGCCGTAGTAAAATCGTCCATTAATATCTGGGTTCTGCTGTACCGGTGGGGTTCAAAAAGAACCACGAGTCGGCGTTCAGGCCAACATGCCCTGGCAGCTGATAGGGTGGCCCGTATCTCAGTAGGGTGGTGGGCATAATCATCTACTACTGTTACTCCCTCTGTTTCACCCAGTATCTCAAACCGTCTGGTTACACCTTCATATGACATAAGACCGGTTCGGATTTTGTGAAAGGGTATCTCAAGCTCAAGTCCCAGGGCAATTGCAGCCAGGGAATTTCTTACATGGTGCAGCCCGGGGACCTTGAGTTGTATCTCGCCGAGTTCAGCGTTTTGCCACCAGGCATTGAAGGATACTCCCAGGCCTTTGAAGGTGATATCTCTGGCCTGCAGATCAGACTCAGGTCCTGTCCCATAAGTCATTACCCGTTTTTTTACTACCGGGAGCATTTCTCTGAGGCGGGGGTCATCTCCGCAGAGTATGGCAAGACCATAGAAAGGGATTTTGTCAATGAAGTCCAAAAAACACCGGATTATGGCATTCAGGTCTGAATAATAGTCCAGGTGTTCCCTGTCTATATTGGTTACCACAGCTATGCTTGGTGTAAGGCGCAGAAAGCTTCCGTCACTCTCATCGGCTTCTGCTATCAGGAACTCGCCCTGTCCCCAGCAGGCATTGCTTCCCAGGCCATTCACCTTCCCTCCTATGATGACCGTTGGATCAAGGCCACCGGCGCGAAGCACAGAAGAGATCATGGAGGTCGTGCTGGTCTTTCCATGGGCTCCAGCCACTGCTATGCCGAACTTCTTAAGCCGCATCAATTCCGCAAGCATTTCAGCCCTTGATATGACCGGAATTTGGGCAGAATAAGCCTCCTGGACCTCAGGATTGTTTTCTCTGACAGCAGAGGAAATCACCACCACGTCTGCGCCATGAATATTTTCAGGGGCGTGACCCCTGTAAATTGTGCCCCCCAATTTTTTGAGGGACCTGGTGATTTCAGTCTCACGCAAATCAGAACCAGTGACTCTATATCCAAGATTAAGAAGGACCTGTGCAAGGCCGCTCATGCCGATTCCGCCGATTCCCACAAAATGCATATGTTGTTTTTTATACATGATTACGTACTGAAAAACCTTTCAATGAATTAGTTTCTGTTTCAGAATATGAAAAAGTATGTCCGGCCATCTCTATCAGTGTAGAGGCTATCTCTGCGGCTGCCGTAAGTTTTCCGAGTTTTCGAGCATTTTCTCCCATATTGATGAGCTTTTGGGGATCCTCCAGCAAAGACTGTATTTCTCCCGCCAGTTTTATAGCACCGATTTCTTCTTCCAGGAAGTATTTGGCAGCCCCGGCTTCAGTCAGTTCTCTTGCGTTGGCATCCTGATGGCTGTCCGTTGCCCAGGGATAGGGAATGAGTATCGAGGGCTTTCCCAGGGTTGTGAGCTCAGCCAGGGTACCCGCTCCGGCCCGGCAGATAACCAGATCTGCCCAGGAATAGGATTCACCAATGTTGGAGATAAACGGGGTCACTTTGGCCGGAATATTTGCATCCTTGTAAAATTTCTCAACATGCGATACATCCAGCTTGCCGGTTTGGTGAATAATTTCCAAATGAAAACCGGATTGCCACAAAACCTGTATGGCCGAACCGGCAAGCCGGTTCAGGCATCTGGCACCCTGACTACCTCCCAGGACCAGAAGCCTGAAATTTGGTGATTTGGTGATTGAGTGATTGAGTGATTGAATAATATTTTTCCGTATGGGATTTCCAGTAAAAATTACCCTGTTTTTTGGAAAGTATTTAACAGTTTCCTTAAAGCTCACAAACACTGTCTTTGCGAGCCGGGAGGCCAAACGATTTGTGAGCCCTGGAATAAGGTTCTGTTCATGGAGGGCAGCGGGTATCCGCAATATTCGTGCTGCAAGAAGTGCGGGCCCGGAGACATATCCCCCGACACCCAGTACCACATGGGGCTTGAATGATTTAAGCCACGAACAAGCCCTGATCGTGGAGAAAGGAAGTCCAGCCAGAGAGCGTATGGTCCCCGCAATGCCTGAGCCCCGCAAAGGCCTTGTGTTCAGGATTCGGTAATCCCATTTATGTCCTGAAAGTGCATTTTTTTCCACCGGGCGGCCCGTGCCTATCCACAGGATATCTACAGGGCCATGGGACTCCATGGCCTCAACTACAGCAATTCCGGGAAACACGTGTCCGCCTGTGCCACCACCAGCCACCACTAATTTGGTAATTTGGTAATTTGGTAATTTGGTGATTGTTTTGTGCTTATATATTTCTCGGCTCATAGTTAAGTTCACAATCTGCCTGCATCTGCGTTTTTAAATTAAAATTCCGTTCCTAAAATCACCCAATCACCAAATCACTCAATCACCCAATTCCCTGACTGTTTCCTGAAAGGCCATTCCACGTTCTTCATAGTTTTTGAACATATCAAAGCTGGAGCAGGCCGGGGAAAGGAGGATGGCATCACCGGGCTCAGCCAGGGACGTTGCTTCCATTACGGCTTTTCTCATAGTCTTTTTGCCGTTTTTTGTCCCACGCACTTGAATAACCGGCATTACGTTACATAGGACTTTTTCAAACGCCTTGGCCTCTTCGCCTATAACAATCGCACCACGAATACGCACCCTTTTTGTGGCCTCGGCCAGGGAAGCATAATCTTCACCTTTGCCGCGGCCGCCCACGATGAGCACTATTGGCTGATCTATGGACTCCAGTGCGCGAAGTACAGATGCAATATTGGTGGCCTTGGAGTCGTCATAATAGTCGATGCCCCCATTTTGGACCACCCACTGAAGTCTGTGATGTGCCGCTTTGAAGCTTCGGATAACAGACTGTACGGCACCGGCACCAGCACCTGCCAGGCGTGAAATGAGTATGGCGCAAGCCAGGTTTTCAATATTATGTCGACCCCTTGGGGACCAGCTTTCTAAGTCATATTCCTCCCATTTATTATCAGGCCACATGACGTTGATTTTTTTCAAAGAGGTGTCCAGCCCGGCTCCGGGAACTCCGGGGAGCAGCATCCCGAAGTAGAGCCTTCTGGCATGTCCTCTGTCCTTCCACGTTTCCAGTTCCTTGTCGTCCATGTTGCGAATGGCCCAATCTTCAGGCCTTTGGAAGTCATAGATTACTGCCTTGCTCTCTCCGTAGCTCTTGATGTCGTGGTAGCGATCAAGGTGGTCCGGCGCAAGATTGAGCCATGCTGTTGTCTTGAACCTTGGAGGAGTGAAGGAGAAATATCTGGTCCTTGGGAAATAATCCAACTGAAAGCTGCTAATCTCTAAGACAGCGATAGTTTCCTCAGTATGTTCTTCAATGAGTGCAGATAATGGTGTTCCAATGTTCCCAGCCCTTACGTGGGGCACATTGGCCTTTTTTAGCATCTCATCCACAAGCATAGTAGTAGTGGTTTTTCCGTTTGTGCCGGTGATGCCGATTAGAGGTCCTTTCCAGAAGGATGCCGCAAGGGCCAGTTCTCCAATCACAGGGATATTGGACCTGCGTGCCGCCTCAAGGGCAGGAATGTCAGGTGAAATACCAGGGCTAACCACTATCAGGTCGGATGAAAGGCAGGTCTCCACCTTATGTTTTTTTGTCTCCACTCCGACGCCATTTTTGTCACACCAGCCTGCCAGACCCTTAGGCCACTTATTCAGGGGATTTAAGTCACTGCATATGACTTGTGCCCCTTGAGAGACGATCCATCCGGCAACTGCCCGGCCGGATACCCCCATGCCCAGTATTGTTACTTTTTTGCTTTTCAATTCCACTCAATCACCAAATTAGCCACATACATAGACCAATCACCAAATCACCAATTTTTTTACCTCAGCTTGAGCGTGCTGATTGCTACCAGCCCCAGCAATATAGAAATTATCCAGAATCTCACAATGACCTTTGGCTCTTTCCATCCCTTAAGCTCAAAGTGATGATGGATGGGAGCCATACGGAAGATCCTCTTGCCTCCTGTTGTTTTGAAGTAAAAGACCTGAAGAATTACGGATAATGCCTCAACTACGAAGATTCCACCTACAATGACAAGCAGCATTTCCTGCTTTGAGAGAACGGCTACCGTTCCCAGGGCACCGCCCGCGGCAAGGGAACCTACATCTCCCATGAAGATCTCTGCAGGATAGGTGTTATACCAGAGGAAACCCAAACCGGCCCCTACCATTGCGCCACAAAACACTGCAAGCTCTCCTGCGCCGGGAACCGAAGGAATCTGGAGATATTGGGCAAGAGTCGAGTGGCCGGCCAGATATGTAAACAGGGTGTAGACTGATGCAGCTATTATGAAAGGGCCGGTAGCAAGCCCGTCCAGACCGTCGGTCAGATTAACGGCATTGGAGGTCCCAACGACCACAAACAGGGCAAAAAGACCGTACATAATTCCGAGATCAGGCTGAAAGTTCTTAAAAAACGGGATGCTAAGATGGGTATCCCACTTACCATGTGCGGCAATTATCCATGCGGCTAAAAGTACAAAGACTGTCTGCCAGGCGAGCTTCCATCTGCCGGACAGGCCGGTGCTGTTCTGTTTTTTGATCTTCAGCAGGTCGTCTGCAAGACCTATTGTGCCGTAACTGAGAAGAATCAAAATGCTTATCCATACGTAAAGATTCCTTAGGTCCGCCCACAGGAGTGTGGCGACCAGGATGGACCCAATGATTAATATGCCCCCCATGCTTGGTGTTCCGGCTTTTGCATGATGCCTTGCCGGCCCGTCGTCCCTGATGACCTGGCGCATCTGCATTGCACACATGCGTCTTATGAACCAAGGCCCAAGGAACAATATTATTGAGAGGGCAGTAACAGCTGCATATATTGTCCTGAATGTGATATAGCGAAAGACATTGAATGCAGGCCACAAATCGTGGAGGGGATATAGCAGATGAAAGAGCATAAGGCCTATCCCTCTCCCATATGCCTGATAAGGGCATCCACTGCTCTCTCAAGGCCTATGGCCCGTGATCCCTTCACTATTATGGTTGCCGGAGATGGCATGCTGCCCGGAGCGGCTGATTCTATCCAGGAAAGCAAATTCTCCGTGTTGGGGAAGATACGAATAGCCTTTTGCGAAATACCAGCCTTTTGGGCAGTTTTGGAAACAGCATCCGCAAACTCGCCTACGAAGATCAGAAGATCAACCCCCGTATCGGCTGAAAGTCGTCCAAGATCCTGATGGAAGTCGTAGGCGGCATCTCCGAGTTCCAGCATGTCTCCCAGGATCGCTATCTTTTTTTCGCCTTTGCTCCAAAGATCGAGGGTCTCAAGAGCCGCTCTCATAGAGCCTGGGTTTGCATTATAAGAATCGTCTATCAGCCTCCATTTAGGTCCAAGATTTTTCAGAAAAAGGCGGCCTGGAACTGGTTTTACTTCCTCCAGCCCTTGCTTGATCCGGGCCGGTGTCAGCCCCACTGCATAGCCGGTAGCTGCGGCTGCAACGGCATTTTGTACGTTCGCTCTTCCTATAAGGGGAAGATCAACAGAGAGTCTGCTTCCGGCAATATCCAGATCCAGCAGAGTGCCATGCTCGCCCGGGGTCCAGGACAGGCAGGTGATTGCAATTTTGAATTGGGGATTAGGTGCCAGAGAATAGCCCACTATCCGGCACTTTAGATCTTTGGCTCCTTCGGTCACCAGGGGGTCGTCAAGATTCACCACTGCCACACCTGTTTGGGGAAGAGCTCTCCAGAGTTCCCATTTTTCCCTGGCTACTTGCTTTATGTCCCCCAGGCCGACAAGGTGGGCAGGCTGTATGGTAGTAATAAGTCCCACTTGTGGCTTGGCAATTTCACACAGCCGGGGTATTTCTCCCGGTTGGTTCGTTCCCATTTCCAGTACTGCCCAGGAATCATCGGATTTGGCCGAAAGCAGGCTGAGCGGGAGTCCGATAAGGTTGTTAAAATTCCCAGGGGTTTTAGCCACTTTCCATTTTTTTCCCATGATCGAGAAAATCAGTTCTTTTGTAGTGGTCTTGCCGCAACTGCCCGTAATGCCGACCACCTTGATTCCAAGGTGTTCCCTATACCATGCTGCGAAATCTCCCAGGGCCTTTAACACATCTTGGACTTGTAACAGGATAGGACAGGATCGAGGGCTTAAAGTCAAAGCTCGAAAGTCAAAGGTCGAACTGACTACTGCGCCGATGGCCCCCTTTTTTATAGCGTCAAGGACAAAATCATGACCGTTGAAATGATCCCCTGAAAGTGCCCAGAATATATTTCCTTTTCTTACTGATCTGGAATCTGTTGATATGCCATGGATTGCTGTATCCGGGTCACCCGAAAGGACCCTGGCTCCAATAGCCCTTGCCACCCGAGAAGCCTTTAATCGAAGTCCATGATCCCCAAAACTCTCTAACTTCGACTCTCTACCTTCTACCTTTAACCTTCTACCTTTAACCTTTGCCCCAAAGGCCTCTTTCAATATTTCCCTATCATCAAAGGCAAGTCGTTCGTTGCCGATTATCTGGTAGGTTTCGTGGCCCTTCCCGGCTACGAGCAGACAGGCGCCAGGCTGCGCTTTTTCTGCTGCCCATAAGATAGCGTCCCTTCTGTCTGGAATTACCTTCACTTCAGCTTTGGTTGCGGGGTGACAGGGAGGGAGGTCTCTGAGGCCGCTCAACATCTGATCGAGTATGGCAAGAGGATCTTCAGTGCGTGGATTGTCCGATGTCAGCACAACAATATCTGCCAGTGAAGCAGATGCCTGCGCCATGAGAGGACGCTTACCCCGGTCTCTGTCTCCTCCACAGCCGACTACGCAAATCAGAGGCTTGGACACTAATCGAATAAGGCTGTTCAGGACACTTTCAAGGGCGTCAGGAGTGTGGGCATAGTCTACAAGGGCGGTCACTCCCCGGGGAGTATGCACAGGATCGAGTCTTCCCGGGATACGCGTTATGGTTTCTATACCGGTCTGAATATGGTCTGGATCTATCCCGATGGTGATTGAAGCCGCTACTGCTGCAAGGATATTGTATAGATTGTGCAAACCTATAAGCTTGGATTTGATGGAAACAGGCCCTTTGGGCGTGGCAAGCTTACCTGTTATTCCATCAATATTAATGGACTGGAACTCAGGTCTTACCTCGGCCTCAGGACTGAGACCATAACTGATCTTTTTCCTTTTTACTATCTCCCATAGGCGCCTTCCATACAAGTCATCAATGTTGATAATTGCCGTATCAGAGGGATACTCCAAAAACAATTTTACCTTGGCCTGGAAGTATTGCTCCATGTCTTGATGGTAATCCAGGTGATCGCGGCCCAGATTGGTAAAAACAGACGCTGCGAAACTACATCCCGAGATCCTCTGCTGGTCAAGGGCGTGGGAAGATACCTCTAAGGCCACTGCCTTTGCCCCTTGCTCCGACATGTTGGCCAGGATCTCCTGCAGTTTTATGGCATCGGGGGTAGTGAGTTCAGAAGGTACCTCCATGCCACAATGTCTCTGGTTTATAGTCCCGATTACACCAGGATTCAGTCCGGCTTTGCTGAAAATGCCTTCCAGGAGGTATGTGATCGTAGTCTTACCATTAGTGCCTGTAATGGCTATAAGGGCCATTTTTTCACTGGGATTTCCATAAAAGGCACTCGCCAGAAGACCGGTTGAAAGCCTTGGGTCGTCCACTCCTATAACAGGAAGTGCTCCAGGAACGGTCTTGACGTAACGATGGACATCTTGGCTTGGCATTAACAGGGCAGAGGCTCCTTTCTCCACGGCATCATTGATAAATTGTCTTCCATCAAATTCCGTGCCGGGAATTGCAACAAATATGTATCCCTGTTTTACCTGTCTGGAGTCTGCAGATATGCCCCTGATTTTTACGTCATCCAGCTCAGGTGATATAGAAACAGCAGGTCTCAGCGCTTCTAACATATCCCGCAATGTCCTTTCGTTCCGTGTATTACCAAACATCACTTGCAGGTTATACTGCAGACCTTCACACCATTAAGAGGCGTTCCTGATCTTGGTTTCTGTGCGATCACAGTCCCTACACCTTTGAGTTTGGTAGAAATGCCTATGGATTGCAGAATGTCCAAGGCCTGTCTTATGGATTTTCCCTTAAGATTTGGCATCCTGGAGAGTTCTTTTTTGGTCTTTTGGTTTTTCACCGTTCGCCATTCGTCTTTCAATGGCATCTGTGCCGCCTGTTTTGCTACTATTAGTGCTCGCCCTAAAGTGCCCCGACGTTCACGAGGATCAATTTTTACGCCGTTGAGCAAAACAATATAACTTACTTTAGGTGATTTTTCGGGCCAGAATCCCAGGGCAGTGACCTGGGCTGGAAATTGAGTAGATATTTGCTCAGACTGTTCATCCCACCTAATGCTCGCAAGAGAAGGTCCTCCTCTGACCGCGAGGTTTTCCCGTGATCTGAGCATAAGCTCTTCTGTTAACCAGGGGATTTTGGCCTGCCTTTGATCCTTCACAGAAGACCCGGATGTCAGGAATTCTTTAGGACTTTGTAGGGCCACGTGTGGTGTCACCAATATATTCCCATTTATCAGGGCAGAGAAGGCCCTGAGAATCTGGATCGGACTAGCTGTGATACCCCGGTGCAAGAAACAATTATGTGACCTCGGCATGGCTGAAGACAGGCTGCCCTGGCCTTCACCAGGAAGGTCAATACCTGTAAACTGACCAAACCCAAGACTCCAGAGATCCCTTGACAGGTCGTCATAAGAGATAAGATCCTTCAGCTCCTGTTCAGCCCAGGGACTCCACAGGACCAGACCTTTACCCAAAGTCTCCCATTTCCACT
Source organism: Deltaproteobacteria bacterium UBA3076 (assembly GCA_002367355.1). GTDB lineage: Bacteria > Desulfobacterota > Dissulfuribacteria > Dissulfuribacterales > UBA3076 > UBA3076. The sequence goes on from DFBQ01000238.1 coordinate 10,367, forward strand.
TGTGGGCCATTTCGTTCAAAGACCGGATTTTTGATTTTGGCAGCTTACTTTGTTCAAACATCCGGTTTAAAAGAGGCGCAAGGACCATCAGGTCAACATTATCTTGCAGAGAGTGATTTGTAATATTCGTCGCAGGTAGTTCCCAAAAACGTTCCGGGTCCCAGGAAGGCTTGCTGGCTAAGGCAAGGATCTCACCGTTTTTAACACTCATTATAACAAGACAGCCTTTATCGGCCTTAAGTCTTTTTATCTGACTGCCAAGTACTTTTTCCGCTGATGACTGAATATTTTTTTCAAGGGTAAGCGTAAGCTCCCGTCCACCTGCGTGAATTTGTGGCACATTAGTATGGCTTAAAAGGCTGTCATATGTGTATTCAATTCCCTCAAGGCCCCTGCCGTCTTGATCGACAAACCCCAAAACCGGAGAGGCCAGTGAACCGCAAGGATATACCCTTTTATATTTTTCCAGTATTTCTATTCCCTTAAGCCGCATGTCTTTGAGCTTCAGGCCTTGTTCTACGGAAATGCCGTCCTTTAGACATAAAACACCATGTTCCTCTGACAGCAGTTTTGCCACGGCATGAGGATCAAGGTCAAGAATTTCTGATATCCGTGGTGCCCAACCATCAACTTGCGGCAACTTGGAAGGCCTTGCTAAGGCAGAGATTGTCTTTTGGCTTACGGCGAATATCGCTCCTGTCCTGTCAAGAATTATGCCCCTGTACAGAGGGCTTTGCCGGGAATAGTAGTCACGGCTCCGTTGTTGAGAAAGCCTGGACGAATCAATGTCATCTTCGCTATTGACATTGTTGCTCTGCCAAAAGCAACCAACAAACGATGTGGCAATGATCACAAGACCTGCCAAGCCGAAAAGGAACAAAATTCTCTTATCTTTATAAGGAAAACTCATTCTGATCTCTATCAGTTTAAGCGATTAGCTGTTAGCCATTAGCGTTTAGCTTTGAAAAATCCGGGCATTACGTTAATTAGAAATAACACCCAATGGGTGAAAGTTTGTAATAGTAAAACATCCTGCTTGTCAGGGCGGNNGGCTAATCGCTCAATTTAGGTATCAGTTAAAGGATATTGTCTGCCTGTCAGTGGGTGGGTGAAGTCCCATTTTTTTTCCCAATTTTTCCATACGGCTGCGTGCTTTGAGCTGGTCCATTTGAGTGCTGAAATCCTGATATTGAGCACTGAGATGGCCTTCCTCTATCTGAAGGAATTCTATGTCTTTTGCTATTTTCCGGGTCTCGTGAGTGGTCCAGAAGCCCAGGATTAATAAGGCGGATAGAGCAAATATGGGCGCAATTGTCTTTTGACGGATTATCTTGAGTACTTTTGAGAACGAAAGGCTGCTGCCGGTGTTGTTTTTCTGTGCCATCGGAACATATGAACGTCTCTGGGGTATTCTAATCGTTGCTGATCGAGGACTCATTTTTCTTTCTCCTAAAGCAGATTTTGCAAGAAGTTCATCTTAATTTAACGTCTCGGAAATTCTACAACTCATTGAATTTACAGGGGGTTATTGAGGTCTGGATTTTTGCCGGTATACCAATGATCTATTTTCCCAGAACCCATTATTCCATTATTCCAACTTTCCAATTGGGGCGAAGCCCCTAAGTTCAGTTAAGTCGCGCCGGGCTCTATACATTGAGCAATTCTCAGCTTGGCACTTCTGGCCCTGGGATTACTGTGCATTTCTTCAGGGCCTGGTACCAGTGGTTTTTTAGTTAAGGGTTTCAATCTGTTATCTTCTCTGAAAGCGATTTTTACCAGACGGTCCTCCAGGGAATGAAAAGAGATAATACACAGTCGTCCTCCTGGTCTCAGGCAAGACGGGAGTGAGTCAAGGGCCTCTTTAAGGTTGTCGAGCTCTCGGTTCACTGCGATCCGGAGCGCCTGGAAGGTCCGTGTGGCAGGATGAATTCGGCGTGGATGGTATTTTCTGGGAATGGAATGGGCAACCACTTCCGCCAATTCCGCTGAGGTCAGAATCGGGGCTGTCTTCCGCCTGTCATATATGCGTTTGGCGATTCTCTTTGCCCATCTCTCTTCCCCGTATGTTTGGATAAGCTCGGTCAATCTTTTGACCGGAAGCTTGTTGACCATGTCAGCAGCAGTCACTGCACCAGGGGCAGAAGAATCCATGCGCATGTCAAGAGGTTCGTCCCTGGAAAAGCTGAAGCCCCTCCCGCTGTTTTCCAGATGGAAGCTTGAGATTCCGAGATCCATGAGTATCCCATCAACTTGCCCTGTTCTATTGAATAAAAGAACATCATGGAGATGGATAAAATTGCTGTGAACGAATCGAACCTTGTCACCAAATAGGGCCAATCTGGATTCGGCCTGTTCCAGGGCCTCTGTGTCACAGTCAAGGCCAAGGACCATTTTGACTTCAGGGCACCTTGACAGTATGGCCTCTGTATGGCCCCCCATGCCCAGTGTCGCGTCAACATAGACCCCGCCGGGCCTCAACGACAGGCCATCCAGCACTTCGGAAACCATTACAGGGCAATGCATGGTCTCCTTTTTAGCCGCTGATTCCGAATTTAGCGGTGATGTCGCTGCTGTACTGGTCAAAGTTATCCCTCGTTTTTTGCAATTCTTTGTTCAAGTTATCATTGTTTGATATTTCGAAATAAGTGAGCATACCCGAGAGAACCGCATCCCTGGTCAGTCCTGCCTCTTCACGGAGCTTCAGGGGTATCAATATTCTCCCCTGGCCATCCAGGGAACACTCCGCTGCTGCTCCCAACAAATATCTTTTAAAGGCTACGACTTCAGGAGGTCCAAATTGGAACCGGCTGAAATGTTCTTCTATCTTTCGCCATTCCTCAAAAGGATAAGCTGCGAGGCAAGAGGGCAGGTTGGTGACTATCAACCGGCCATCGTATTTTGCCTGCAAGAACTCTCTAAAACGGGCTGGAACGCTAAGACGGCCCTTGGCATCCAAGACATGGGCCGACCGTCCTCTGAACATTGCTTTTACCCCTTTGTCCTACTTTATCCCACTATATACCTATATATTTTAATAAAGTGTTGCCTGTCAAGAGAATTAAAAGATAATTTAACCAAAAAATATCAGTATGTTATATAATAGAAACTGTATTTTACTTTCTTTTTCTATAATTTGCTTTTAAAAATGATGATTCTTGAAAATTGAGACAGAGATATATAAATCACCTCTAATTCATATATCGGAAACAAGTGTCATCTACTTGAAAAAATTTGAAATATTTTTTTGATTATTATCCGGCGATTAAAAATAAAAGGGGCGGTGGCGCAAAGTGGGGAAGATGGGTGATATGAATGGATGGTCTATTTCAGGCTTTCACCCGCTTGGAGGTCTTGCGGGCCTGGCTTTGGATCATCTTGTGTATGTTTTTCCGGTTTGACGTCAGTGGTTTGTGCTGAATTAGTAAGGGTATTTTTTATGGGCCGGTATTTACGCCGGCGTTGGTATTGATTTACGGCCCTATTGTGTTCAGCCAAAGTCCGGGAAAAACAATGTGTCCCGTTATTTCGTGAAACGAAGAATAAATAATCCTTTTTTGATGGATAGAGAGTCGCCCTGATGGATTCCTTGCCTGGGTTTGAAATCGGCCCTTTGGGAAGACCTCTGTTTACGTAAGTGTTATAGGGAGTCCTTTTTCTTAAATCTTTCCACCTGAGACGGCGCTTTTTTACCTTGGTTTCCACAAGTATTCCATAGTGGACAGTTGGATCTGCCTGGAGCGGCATGTTTTTCTTCAAGCGATTCCAGAATACGCAAGCAATTAGCGGCCTTTCTCTTGACCGCATGGCCTCTTTTTCTACTATGGAAGCAATGGTCACTATATCGTGGATTTGAACACCTATTTCTTCCGTTCTGCGGCCGAATTCTTCTGAATTCCATACTTCCCGGAAATGATTTACAAAGGTGCGGAGCATCTCACGTGCCGTGGCGTCCTTGGTCAATTGATAGGTGTCAGGGTAAACATAGCCCTCGGCGCTATCAGCCTTTATGCCCAAAGTTCTTAAGATGTTTTTGTCTCTTGCCACATTGAGAAATGAATCGCTTGATATCAATTTTGCATTTGCAAGAAGGCCATCTATTTGAAACAGGTTATAGCCCTCGGGGATGGTAACCATATATTGGCGGATTTTCCCTTGGACCAGGTAATCCAGGATCTCTATAGGCGTTTGGGTTGGAGAGAGCTCATATTCTCCTGCCTTGATTCTGGTTGTTGCATCTTTCAGCCAGGCCAGGATATAAAATGTCCTCTTGGATTTGATTAAACCTTCTGTTTCAAGTTGTTGTGCTACTGAGGAAAAGGTGCTCCTTGTGGGAATTAATACGATCTTATTTTGGCCTATTTCCGAAACAGGCAACGTACATTCTTTCCAGATCTGATAACCGGACAGAAAAACTAAATAGAGTAAAACAGGTAACCAAAATTCACGTATTATGCGCATATTTATAATTGGTAATTCCCGGTCAGGCCGAAACATCTCTAACATATTTTGGGCTGATTGCCCCTTTCCGTATAATTTCAGGAGGGTCAGTACATACATCTATGATCGTGGATGGGGCTCCTCCGGATGTGGGGCCCCCGTCCAGTATATAGTCAGGGGGACAAGATCGTAACTGATCCGCAACTTCCTCGGCCTTATAGGTGGCGGGGTGTTCTGAGAGATTTGCACTGGTTGCGGTCATAGGATTCCCCAGGGTTTGTACCAGGGAATGTGCCCATGAATGGCTGGAGATTCTTACACCCACTTTGGCTGTATCTGCACAAAGTGGCCATGGTAGCCCAGGTTTAGCTGGCAAAAGCAGGGTCAAGGGACCCGGCCAGAAGCGCTCCATCAAGGTAACTGCTGCCGGCGGAACCCGGCTGACTATATGGATGAGATCCGAAGTATCTGAAATGAGGATCAAAAGTGGTTTATGCCTAGGCCTTTTTTTGATTACATAGATTCGTTCAAGGGCATCGATGTGTTTTATTGAGGCCCCAAGCCCATAGCTCGTCTCTGTGGGAAAGGCTACCACTCCACCTTTCTGCACTATATCTGCAGCTCGTTGGATCAATATGCTGTCAGGTGGTGGGACCATATGATAATTAAAAAATAAATGGACCTTGTGCGGTTAAGAAACTACTCAAACTACTCAAACGTTCGTGACGAGTGCTTTCGTCGCCCCCGAAGGTGAAAATTTACCAAACTAAAGTTCCGAAAAAGGCAAAAGGCTGAGTAGTAAGGGCAAGATGGTTAAATTGCAAGTGAGGCAACCCCCACTTTTTTAGATAGGGCCGGAAGCCCTATACAGGCCATATTTATCCAGCTTAATCCTCAGCCAACTTCTCTGTCATCTTGATGATGCCTCACAGCATATCCGTTATATTTAAGCTGCACGCATAATTACGGAAGGATGCTGTGAACGCCTTTTTACAACAATTTTCAGTTAATATCAAATTCAACCACATCTGTTTTGGCAGGGTCATGATCCATGGATATATCCCCAGCCTTTTCTCCGAAGCCGGTATTGTTCTATTCCTCAGGGCCATGGGATTTTGCAGACTCACCAATGGCCAATTTAAATGACCCGGAAACGGCCAATAAAATTGATCCACCCCTGAGAGGTAAAAGTTCGGTTATAAAGTTCGCTTTGTCTAATAAGAAAAATTTGGCTGCGCTTAATAAAGTTTCAGGCAGGACAGTCAAGACCCGACAGGGTCTGACTATAGGGACCGTGTGGCTTTTGTATCAATTGGCCAAACGACTCGGGATTGTGAATGCCCTGGGGCGGAGTGGAATGGCTAAATTTCTTTTGTCTTTTGGAGCCTGCGAGCCCATCCTCCCAGGCCGAATAGTCCGAAACCCATCAACACGATAGTGGCAGGTTCCGGGACAAAAGCAATCGGGTTAATAACCGGTACTGATGGGACTGTACTGAGTTCGACAATATCTCCAACAAACATGCAACTATCCGCATCTCTTGCCACCTTATTACCATAGGAAGTAAGCGCTATAGTTACGAAATGGAATGTTTGAAAATTGGACCATTGTATTACAATTCGTCCATCGTCAGAAGCATCTATTACTACATCTTTAGGTATATTGTTAATATCATAGTTTGTAGCAAGATTTTCTCCAATTAGCGAATCATTCATTGGTATCATCTGGTAATTAACAGACTTAAGCTCAAATGATGTATTATCGAAATAATTTTGAGGTAAATTGTTTGATAAAGAAACAGCCAACGCGCTCCCACATAGTAAAAAGAACTTAAGTACCGATAAAGTTAAAATCTTCGAAGCCATTCCCCCCCCCCTTGCGTAACCTCACAATAAGTCCCATCGCTTACTAAATATGTAACTTCTCAATAAGTTGGGGTAGATTACTTTTTGCGACTATTCACTGGATTCCTGCCTTCGCAGGAATGACGGGCAGTTACATCCAGACGTCATTACCGCGAAGGCGGGAATCCAGACATCTTACCCTGAGTTATTGAGAAGTTACCTAAATATTTTATGTCCTATTTTGGTAAAAATGCCCCTTCCCAAGCATTTTTACCAAAATCGCTATCAACGTATGATGTGAGGCTATATATTGTTCTGCAAAAAAAATGCCATTTTTTTACTCTTATTTCGTCATTTTTTCTGGATTTTGGGTGCTATTTCCCCGAAAAAAGATAGATGAGTGTAATTTTTTTCCATTTATGGAAAAAATTTTCCCAAAAAAAATTTACTTTCCAAACCAACAAACCCAAATATAATCTTTTCATGGGGCTTCTACACAAAATCTGGAATAAAAAACTGGCATCCTTCATTTTGTAGTT
>DFBQ01000238.1:17279-17865 GCA_002367355.1 Deltaproteobacteria bacterium UBA3076
CTTGATATGAAGGATGCCAAAAAACTTTAGAAATATAGTTCATGAAGTTTACCTACCATCTTTTCAATTTTGCCCTTGCTTTTTGGAGTTTGCTCTTCTGTCTTCTGAAAAGTCTATTTAGCGAATATCGTGCCATAATGAAAAAAACGGCGGTAATGATTATAATATATTGATAAATCAATATAATTTTTTACGAAATAGGCTATAAGGGTATTTTGAACGTGGAGGAAGGCCCTTTCTTCTGTAAAGTTACTATACATATACAGTTGGCATGATGTAAATCAAGTTGATAGCAATTCAGAAAGGATATCCCCGGCTCTACGGAGTGGCGGTTAAGGATAATGGCGAATATAGATTACTCGTCAGCCATAAGTTTCTCAAGAAAACACAGGTACACCTCTCCCGTATTGCAACAAAAAAGCAAAAAAACAGTCGGGCTTACAAGCCTGTAGCAGCGCTGTTTTGAGACTCGGAAGTTGAAGAAGATCGTTGAGAAGGAAATTTCTGTCCGAAATACCGTTCCCGAATTTCTCGCATTATCGCTCTGGGCGCGGAAGTGAGAAAATCTCTGAGAATCAAACGGGCG
>DFBQ01000042.1:0-14983 GCA_002367355.1 Deltaproteobacteria bacterium UBA3076
TAGTCGCAAAATATGATTTGCCCGAACTTATTGAGAAATTACTATTTTGGGGTGTAACTATCTTTAATCAAGAAGAAATATCGTACAAAAAATTTTCGGCAGAGGAGTCTGGTTTTCTTGACAAAAAATTTATGTTATAGTATGGATTCACTATTTTAAAGCATGGAGATGCCTTGCTGCTTGTAATCATGCAAACTAATTCTTTAAGGAGGACGATATGGCAGAACTTGATTTTGGAGGGGAGAAATTCGAAATTGACGAGGACGGTTTTCTCCTGGGTGGAATCGAAGCATGGAACCGTACGTGGGTTGACTATGTGAAATCGACAGAGGGTATTGAGGAAGTAACTGAAGAACACTGGAAGCTTGTAAATGTGCTCCAGGACTACTTCAAGAAGAACGGTATTGCACCCATGGTACGTATCCTCTCGAAGGCAACAGGTTTTCCCTTAAAGAAAGTCTATGAACTATTCCCGTCCGGCCCTGGTAAGGGAGCCTGTAAGATGGCTGGCCTTCCGAAGCCGACTGGTTGTGTATAGGTCTTTAATCCTTTCGCCGTAAGGCGAGATAGACTGACTGATAAGCCCTTACTTAAAGGTGAGGGCTTTTTTTTATTGAGTTTTCCGGGATTCTGCTGTGTCAAATCATTTTGGTGAAACCCTTCAGTTTGCGATAATCGTCGGGCTTTTAATTTGTTGTGTCCTTTCGCAGGCTGCTCCATGTTATTCAAAGTCATCTCCCATATGTTCATACGATCAACTGCTGAAAGACTTCGCTCCGCTATCCGCTACAGTTGCTGGGGTTTCCGGATACTCCTTGATACTGGACAAGGGAAAGGCCCATGGTGTCAATGCAGGGGATCTTTTTGAGGTATACGGCAAAGGGGCCCCGGTTCTCGACCCTGATGACCGTAAAATAATCGGTTATATTAAGAAACCGCTGGCCACCATTCGAGTAACTCAACCTGAAGATAGCAGGTCTGTATGCGAAGTAGTAACTGCCCGGGGACCCCTGAGTGTCGGACAGCCGGCAATGCGGTATAGTGACATGGCGGCGGCCTTTGTGGCCGGATCAGATCTCGGCTCGGCCCACGAGTTGCGCCAGGACTTAGAAAATGCCTTTCCGGATCTTATTTGGCTGGATCCCTCTGACGTCCCTTCCGATGTGCTGGATCCTCAGTCAATGAAGACATTGGGTATTGTTTTACTTTTTGCTTTAGAGCAGGATGGGTTGAAAGTCTATGGCCCTGATCCGGCTCTTCTGCATAAGTATCCTGTTTTTAGAACAAAAGGCGCTGAAAGACAGAAGTACAATACGAGTACCTTTGAAGAAGTAGATTATGTGGAACACCGGCATGACACCGGAAACCGAAAATTCAAGACACACCTCAAGTCCTTTGATTTGGGCAAAGCGCGACTTGTGGGACATCTGCCGGAAAGCGCGATTCAGGTTGATATCCTTGACCTCAATAGAGACGGTGAGATTGAGATAGTCTATCTTTTGCCGTCCGGTCTATATGTTGGCCATTATGGAAGTACGGGAGAACTTGCCTCTTACCGGTTTTGCGGGCCTGGACGTCTGGTTGGTTTTTCCGCAGTAAAAACTCATGGATGGATAGTGTTAAATGCCCTGCTGGATGGAGCAGGAATGCGCTCAATGTTGTTAAGTTACCAGGATTTTACACTAAGCCTGATAGAGAATGATATTAATTTGTGGCTTGCCTTTGTAGATAGGGACGGAGATGGTTTAAAGGAGTCACTTTTGGGGCAGAGTTTCGATGCTGATGTTATGTTTGGGGCAAAGGTCTATCTTATGGAACCTGGTCATGAGGGCCTTAAATACAGGCACCGCATAGCAAGCCCAAAGAATTTTTCTGTAATCAGATCAAGCTGGTCAGACCTGAATGGAAATGGCGATCCGGAACTCTCTACAATTGACTATAGCGGCAAACTTTGTGTCTATGAAATGGAGCGATTGCTTTGGTCGTCTTCAAATCGGGTTTCCCCGCAGTTACCGGAAGGTGGTTTCCCGAAATGGTTTATTTCTGCTGACGTGGATGGAAATGGTCTGCCGGAACTGTTGTTTCCCGGAGTACCCGGGGAAGAAAGCACGCTGGCAGGGGACTGGCTTATGCTGCTTGGGTGGGAAGACGGAAAATACATCCTTAAATCAATGATGCAGCCCGTTGAGGCAAGCATATGCGGTCTTGTTGCGGTTCAAGATCAATTGATAACAGGAATTGCCCGGCCGGCTCAAAAGCTTGATGGAAAAGGTGAAAGCTTTTTGTATTCGCTTGGCCGATTCGGTGTGAGTCATAACGTATCTGAGTAATGAAGCCGCTCACCGGACTTAACGAAGGCATCCTCCATGGCCTTTATTCGCTCTTGATATTCCGGCCCGGAGATTTTGGCTCCTTTTAGGCCTCCTCTAAGGTTTATTTCACCAAAATAAGTGGTCCCGTCCGTGGTAACCATGAGGTCTATATGAGCATTGGGGAATTTTCCCCGTTCCATTACTTTTCGACAAAGATCCCATTGATCAGATGAAAGCTTGTGTTCACCGCTATTCCCGCCGCAGAACATGTTGTTGCGAAATGAGTGGGGGTTGCTCCGCCAATAGGCCTCGGAATAATCTCCTATTATTACGACCCTCACATCGATCGCCGTCTCTACAAAAGGTTGTACGACAAAGGGATAGTCAAGAGAGCCAAAACATACCTGATTGTAAGCGTTTTCGATTGACGACCACAGGTGTATGCCCAGACCGCAATTAAAACGATTCTGTTTTGTGATCACTGGTCCGATTTTTTCCCGCCCATAGACATTTATTTGTTTGATCATGTCGTGGCGGTCCCTGGCCACAAAGGTATGGGGCACCATCCACTCTTTATAGACCATGGCCTGCAGGCACTTTGACCTGCTGAGTTGCTGGGCTAGTGCCGGAGGAAATAACCGGATACCGCGCTCCACAAGGTCCAGGAACAGGACTTGCTCTGTGGGCTTGATGTTCAGTAGTCCGACCACTGTGTCTCCATGCCTCAGCTCTGAAAGATGTGTTCTGAAAGAGCAGTTGTCTGTGAGGATAAGTGGAGGACGATTAAGATTCAAAAAAGCATCTCCAGGAACCTGTTATGGAATTCGCTTAGATCTGCCTGGCACTCCCCGCAGTAAAGTTTTACTTCTCCCAGAATTCTGGAATCATCGCTAAGGGGAGTAAAGCTTCCGTCGGCGTTTTGGACATATCGCGTAGTGAGCTTAACTTCCTCTGCTATTTGGTAAAAGTTCCATTCGTTTCCGCAGTGTGGACAAATGATACGGCGACCCAGGTGTGGGTTTACCTGGGTATGGATAGAACTGGGTTTAGCCTTTTGAGTGCCCTTGCTTTTGGAAATTATTACGGTCATGTTTGATATTTTACTCCTATACTGTTCGATCTGTAAAACAATGTGCTTGGCAGATCAGCGGCCAAAGTAGCCGGTTAAGCTCGACTCTGCGAGTATGTGTTTTTGAAGGACTTCAAGAAACTGTGACAGATTGGTGTCCTTGGGGAGGTCAAGACTTACCACGTCCAGTGCGTAAAGAGTAAATACATATGGGTGATCCCCTGTGCCGGAAGGGGGCTGTGGTCCTCCATATCCAGGCTTGCCAAAGGAGTTGATAAGCTCCCTGGAATTCTTTGGCATGATCTTTCCGGACGCCCCTTCTGATAGACCTTCTACCTCTGGTGATATGTCCACTACTATCCAGTGGACCCAGTTTCTGGCCACTGGATGGGGATCTATTACAGCCAATGCAAAGGATTTGGTCCCTTCCGGTACATCGGACCATGAAAGAGGTGGAGAGATATTGTTACCGCCCACAGCCGGTCTGGTATAAACGACCGGTATCCTTTTACCATCTGAAAATGCAGGAGAAAATAAGATCATGGTTACATCCTTTGCATGAAGAACTGACTCACCCGTAAATAATACGAGAATCAGGAGCCAACTAAAGACCTTTGATGACATTTTCATAACCATTTAATATAAGGTCCTGCAAGAGAAAAATCTACTATTTCGTGAGCCTCTGCTGCATAAATTATTTGCAGTGCCGGGGTATATGACTTAGAATTCTGCAATCAGTTGTGTCTGGCTAAAAAATTGCTAAGGGGAGGATTGCGGGTGTTTCATCGTCCATCATATCTATCAAATGTTGAAAAAAAAGCTATAATTTCTCGTTTTTGGAAAAAAGATCCGTCTCTTTGGGCCAAGGACCCGGAGATTCAAAAGCAGATCACAGATCGTCTTGGCTGGCTGGATGTTATCCCAAAAATGAGAGAAGCCCAGGGAGAAATAGAAAGTTTCGCACAAGATGTAAGACAGCGAGGCATCAAACGGATAGTGCTTCTTGGCATGGGAGGGTCCAGCCTCTGTCCTCTGGTTTTGAGTCAAGTCTTCGGGTCTCAAGAAGGATTTCCCATATTGAAGGTCCTTGACACTACCGATCCTGATGAGGTGGAGAATGTTGCCCGAAGCGGGGACTGGAACTTAACACTCTTTTTAGTGGCCAGTAAATCCGGTACTACGGTAGAACCCAATGCCCTGTTTAATTACTTCTGGCCATTGCTGGAGAATGAGGTATCTGATCCTGGCTCGCATTTTGTAGCGATTACAGACCCAGGAACGCCCTTGGAAAAGTTGGGAAATGACCATGGCTTTTTGAAGATCTTTCTTAATCCTTCTGACATAGGAGGAAGGTATTCAGCACTTTCTTGTTTCGGACTGGTCCCAGCGGCCTTGCTGGGGGTGGATATTGACAAGCTCCTTCAAAGGGCCGAGGAGATGGTCAGCAAGTGTGGTCCGGATATGCCATTAGATAAAAATCCGGGATGTATGCTTGGGGAATTTTTGGGAGAGTTCGGGGTTCAAAGCAGGGACAAGTTGACCATCCTTGCTGATTTACCCATCAAGTCCTTTGGCCTTTGGTTAGAGCAGCTTGTGGCAGAGAGTACCGGTAAAGAGACCAGAGGTCTGGTTCCCATTATTGGCGAATCCACTGGGATTCCAGGATTTTATGGTGGAGAACGTATTTTTGTTTACCTGAGGATAAAAGGGATCCAGGGAAAGGACTCTTTGGAAGGTTTTATGTCAGAGCTACAGGAGGCCGATTTTCCTGTCTATGAGTTATGGCTCGAAGATCTGTATGACCTAGGAGCCCAGTTTTTTCTATGGGAGATGGCGACCGCCCTGGCCTCTCATTTTTTTGGCGTTAATGCCTTTGATGAACCGGATGTCAGACGTTCAAAGGAAAAGACCGGAGCAATCCTTGATGTCTATCGCGCTGAAGGCAAGATGCCTATAAAATTTTGGGTAGATCCAAACAGTCAAATTCATTTCCGGGCTTCAGAGATGCTGGCCGCGTCCATGAAAAGTCTTCCAAGGGCCTTGAGAGACATATTCCATGTCCTGCCGACCTGGGGCTATTTGGCATTTCTCCCTTATTTGCCCTATGATCCGGAGATGGAAGCAATAATAGGGGAGATGCGATATTTTGTGAGAGAGAAGAAGGGATGCGCTACAACCATGGGCTATGGCCCGAGGTATCTCCATTCTACAGGCCAGATTTACAAAGGTGGCCCCAGGTCCGCGGCTTTTTTGATCTTTACGCGAAAAAGGGCAAAGGACTATCCGGTGATCCCGGATTTCGGTGTCTCTCTCTGGCATATCCAGTTTGCCCAGGCGGTTGGAGACTTCGAGGCCCTTTCTGATGCCCGGTTTAGAGCTATCCATGTGCACCTGCCCTCTGATTACCGGTTGGGATTAAGGAATTTTAGCAAGGTCCTTTCAAGATCAGTTCGTATAAAGTAAGGAAGGATGTATGGTAAACGCAGGCTACTAACAATAGCTGCGCTTCTCATTGGCCTCTGGATACTTGGCATCACTGGTTATGTGATCATTGAGGACTGGAATGTCTTTGATGCTGTTTACATGACAACCATATCACTAACTACTGTGGGGTATGATGAGGTCCACCCCTTAAGTCCGGCAGGGCGCATATTTACCGCCTTGTTGATCACCTTGGGTGTAGGGTTTTTTTTCTATGCCCTTGGAATATTGGCAGGGGCAGTTATAGAGGGACATCTTAAGGGACTCCTGGGAAAAAGGAAAATGGAAAAGACCATTTCCAAACTGAAACAGCACTTTATTATCTGTGGTTATGGACGAATTGGAATGTCAATATGCAGGGTACTTAAAGAGCGACAGTATCCCTTAGTGGTAATAGAAAAGGATCCTTCTGTTATACAAAACATAGAAATAAATAATCTTTTGTACATAACCGGGAATGCGACCCATGACGAAATCCTGATTCAGGCAGGTGTTGAACGGGCAAAAGGAATTATTTGCGTATTAGGTACTGACGCGGATAACGTGTACATCACTCTTACGGCCAGATCGCTGAATCCCGGGCTGTTAATAGTGGCCAGAGCAGATGATGCCAATGCGGAAAAAATGATGATACAGGCAGGGGCAAATAGAGTCATCTCTCCATATGAGATAGGGGCAAGGCGTATGGCCCTTGCAGTGCTCCAACCCACTGTTACAGAATTTCTGGACCTGGCAGTCCATTCGTCCGCCTTTGACCTCAGTATTGAGCAGGTGGAGATAGGTTTCAAATCCTCGCTGGATGGTGTAAGCCTTGTAGACGCTGCTCTGCGCCAGAAGTTAGGTGTTACAGTGCTGGCGGTTCAACAGTCTACGGGCGAGATGACATTAACTCTGCCCCCTGACTATATTATCAGGGGTGGTGATATAGTTGTTGCTTTGGGAAGCAGAGAAGGACTGATTGCCTTGAGGGAACTGGGAAGGGGCACGCTTGCTTCCTGATGGTTTGCTTTTAGGAATTTGCTTGGCGATTGCACCGCAGTATCTCATTTTCTGTTACGATAATGTCCATTCTCTGGTCATGGGTTTTCAGGGGAATTTCCGGAAGGACCTGAAGGCTGAAAGCAAGTCCTATGCGAAGGGCTTGTGGGGCCTCTATAGATAAAAAACGGTCGAAGTATCCTCCTCCGTAACCATATCGGCCGCATTGGCGGTCAAATACACTGCCGGGAACCACTACCATGTCTATTTGGGATGGTCGTATTAATGAGGCCACCTTTACATCCGGCTCCAGTATTCCGTAAGCTCCGGGCCTGAGACCTTTTCCCCAATCCTTCAAAAGATAAGTTTCGAGCCGCCTGTTTGTGACATCTGTCTTAGGGATAGCCACTTCAAGTCCGCTATTGAGCCTCTCTCTGATGAGTTGATGTGTATCTACTTCGCTCCTGAAAGAAACATAGATAAGTGGCATGTTGCTGTTCTTGTATTCTTCAAGTTTTCTGAAACTGTTAGTAATTTTTTTGCTCAGATAGCTCGTGGTAGAAAAGGAAAGACGATCCCGTTTGGACAGGATTTGGCTTCGACAAGAAAAGGAATCAGGAAAGGACATGTATTTAAAAAACGGGATTGATTAAGGGGATTGATAAAAAATACGAATACAGGAGGATTCTCGCAGACAGGAATTTTGCCAGACAGGCTTGCAGCTCCTGTCTCTCAGCACAACGTTTCTGCCTGAGGAAAGAAATCTTATAGATCTTGCTAATAGACAAAGGCATCCATCTCTGCCGAAAAATTTTGATCCAACCACTTTCACTTCTTCTCCATCATTGAGTTTAAGTTCAATTCGCCTGACAAACCATCGCGGAGCAACAATGACCCTGAAAATCCGGGATCCGGACTGAAGAGTAAAACACTGGAGTTTCATATACGGCCTTGCTGCACACTGTTTGATAGTTCCTCTGATTACTATCTCTGTATTTTCGTCATAACCAATACTCATGGCATGAGCAGAGTTGGCATTGGCCAGTAATAAAATGGCAAACACGAAAAAAAAGGAAGAATAAGCAGCTTTTGGATCAACTACCTTATGGACATTCATGGCTACTTACTATACCTCTGGTCGACTTTGGGGAAATGTTCGCACTATTTCTCGTCCCTTAAAATTTTTCAAGGAAAATACATGCAGATTGCGTACCTTTTGGATAATTATATGTTATTAAATTAATTTACTGAAAACATCAAAAATTTTTATTATTTCGAAAGATTTTAATCCGGATCGCAATAAACACAATATGCAATTTTTGCAGGTTTATGCAATTATTGCACTTCATGGATGCAATTATTGCACTAATTTTTCATGATTAGTGTCCGGTGTTTCTGATGGGCATTCAGCAATTTCTAATTCGAGAGCCTCTCTGGAATAACCGTTTTTTTCTATTTAAACCCAGGAAGCCCGGAACTTGTGAGTAGGCTGTGGCTTTTGGAGCACCTCTTAGAAGTCTCCAGGGAAGTATGTGACAATATAAAAAGAAGGCCTCCTTGAAAAATTCCAAGAAGGCCTTCGGGGAGAGGAGGGTTGGGAAGAATAATAAGTTTTTACTATTTTATTGTTGAGCTGCCTTTGCGATTTTTTAATTGTTATTCGTGAATATTTATATTTATTATATGCAAACATCGTGCCATCTATTTTAGAAAACCATATTCCTTTAGTTTGTACTGAAGTGTTCTAATTGAAATACCTAATATTTTTGCGGCCTTACGTCTATGTCCATCTGTTTCCCTGATGGTTGCCTCAATGGCTTCTTTTTCCAGGTCTCGTATACTGCGAAGCCGTTTAGTGGCTGATTCAGGGGTGCCCTCGATAAGTGAGGCTGTTAACGGAGGTAGTGTCAGCCTGGAGTCCCGGCTTAAAATAATGGCTCGTTCAATGACATTATGTAGTTCCCGCACATTACCGGGCCATTCGTAGGATTTTATCTGCTTTAAGGTGTCATCTGATATTTCCGAGACTTTTTTCCCCACCCGCGTAGATATCGACCGGACAAGGTAGTTGGTCAGCACCTGTATCGCCTCAAGGCGTTTTTTCAAAGGGGGAAGGGTGATCGGAAAAACATTCAGACGATAGTAAAGGTCTTCTCTAAAGCGTTTTTCACGTATCCCTGCCATCAGATCCTGGTTGGTGGCGGCAATTATTCTCGCGCTGGTATTGAGGGTGGTAGTGCCGCCTACCCTTTCAAATGTCCTTTCCTGGAGTATCCGTAGGAATTTTGCTTGAGCAAACAGGGGCATTTCCCCTATCTCGTCCAGAAAGATAGTCCCATTCTGGGCAAGTTCAAATTTTCCCCTCTTGGCCTTGATCGCTCCGGTAAACGCGCCTTTTTCGTGTCCGAAGAGTTCAGACTCAATAAGCGTTTCAGGTATTGCAGCGCAATTAAGCTCTACAAACGGACCTTTTCGCTCGCTCAAATGATGAATAGCTTTGGCTACCAGGCTCTTTCCGGTACCGCTTTCTCCTTGAAGTAATACTGTGGCATCTGTCTTGGCCACATGCTGTATTTCGCTCCATACCTCCTCCATACCGGCAAAAATGACATCGGTAGGCGGGAGGCCTTCGGCAAGCTGATTTCTCCATAGAGTATCTACCGCCATGAGGGTCTGGCGCTCCACCACTCTTGCCACTGCCATCCGCAATTCATCAGGATCTTTGAGGGGCTTTATAAGATAGTCTAAAGCCCCTTCCTTCATAGCCTCCACAGCATTTTCCACAGTCGCATAAGCTGTAAGTATTATAAAATCGATTTCCGGCCTTTCTGATCGCACTTTTTTTAAGAGGTCGAGGCCGCTGATATCAGGCATTTTGAGGTCTGTTATTACAAGGTTGGGAGAAAAGTCGCCAATTGTGCCAAGGGCTTTGATGCCGCTGTTGGCGGATTTTACTTGATAGCCCGCCTGAGTGAGGATTCGGCCCAGCAGAGCTGTCAAGGGTATTTCGTCGTCTACTACCAGAATGCGAAAATTATTAGGTTCCATAGGCATTTTGTAGGCGTTCACAGGTTCCGGGTTCACCGTTCATGGTTACCTTTCACAACTCACGAATCAACGGTTCAGATTTTCGTTAAACTCTGAACCTTTGAACCCTGAATCTATGAACCCGTGAACGGTTACGGCATTTTTTTGTTTCTAATCTAATTATTTAAGCTTATTATAGCAAGGAATTATGGATTGTCTTTTTCTTATAAATCCCATAGCCGGAGCCCTGGCAGGGAAAAAAATTGCCGCTGGAATAGAACGTGCCCTGCAAATCCGGGGTCTCAGCAAGCATGTTGTCTTCACTGATCCTGAACATCTGGAGACTCAGGTAATGTCCTTGGCTCCAGGCCGTGACCTGATTGTGGTTGCAGGGGGTGATGGCACAGTATCAGCGGTTGCACGCATACTTGGCACCCTTGATAGGCCCCCACCACTTGCCATCCTGCCACTTGGTACAGGAAACGATCTGGCCAGAAGCTTGGGCTGGTGGGAAGTATGGAATCAGGGTGGACTTGATTATTTATGGTCAGGGATTAACGCGGGAAAGGTTGAAGCAATGGACCTCTGGTCCTGCGGAGAGGATTCCAGGTTTATAGGATATGCAGGTTTTGGCCTGGACGCAAGGATAGTAGCGTCTGTTTCAAAATTACGCATGAAACGTTTTTGTCATAATCTTGGAAAAAGATGGAATCAGTTTCTTTATGTTGCTCTTGGCCTGAAGCATATTCTTTCGATTAAGCTCAAGTTTGGTTCGACCGAGATGGATGTCTGTTTTTTTGATAAAAATGGGAACATGAATCAAATCAGGCTAAGAGACCATGCTGCTTTGATCCTTTCTAATATCGAACATTATGCAGGGGGCGGATCTCTTTCATCCGCGTCTTGCTGGAGCGACGGGAAATTAGAAGCCTATGTCATTCCCACTGTCAGGGCATATCTCGAGCTGCTATTGAGAGGTCGCATTACTTGTCTTTCAAGTCCTATGGCCACTTATCAGGCCTGTTCCGTAAAAATTATCGGGAAACAGGATCTTCCCGTACAGCTTGATGGTGAATGGGCGCAAGAATGTACGGCAAGAGATACTGTTAAAGTACAACATGTGAGGGCTTTACCTGTACTCGTCCCTCCTGCCAACTTTGCTGTAAAAGAAAGTGTTGGCAGCCGCTGGCCCAAGAGCCCTATCCTAAAAAGAGATACTTCATCAATACTGCCGGATCCTGCTACTACTACAGGTAATTAAATGTCTCGGAATTTCTACAACTCATTGAATTTACAGGAGGTTGTTGAGGCTTGGATTTTTGCCAATAGACCAATGAGCCATTCTCCCAGAACCCATTATTCCATAATTCCAGTATTCCAAGATTCCAATTGGGGCGAAGCCCAAAGTTCACTTTTTGAAAAAAAATTTGTCTCGCGCTTCGTTCTGCCCGAAAAGTAAAATAAATAGTTAACAGAGCTTCAACAGGTAATTCTTGTAAATAGTGAGCAAGCATCTATTCCAGGAGGATTATCATGCGTGAAAGGCGTAAAGGACTGCGTTATTCAGCGAACTTCCGTGTATTTTTCCCAGAGTTCAATATGTGGGGACATACTTCCAATATCTCGTTAGATGGATGTTATGTGGCGGTAGATTCCTCCATGACTGTAGGGTTTATCAATGACTTGCTCATTGAATTGCCTGTGGTTGGAGTAATTGCTCTTAAGGGTTATGTGCAGCATTTAGGCAAGACGAAGTCAGGAGTCGGCATCCAGCTTGTTCAGGTGAGGTTTGAGCCTGACCAGTCAGAATACTATAGTTTGTACTTACGATTTCTAAAGGGTATGTCTCAACTCAAGGAAATAAGAGAAAATTATCTGGAATTAGTCAAACAGGATCGATTGAAGCTTTGTACCCTGCCAAGTGAGTCAGGGAAAGTTGAAATCACCTGAACCTATTGCAAAATTCAAGATTTTGTTCGAGAGCAAGGCGCGAGAAAAAGATGTGATTACTCTGCAAACATTCACTTGGCCCTTTCTGGCCTTTTCGCTGGGGACCTGTATAGGCAGCTTTTTGAATGTGTGCATATACAGGCTGCCTCAAGAAAGATCGGTGGTCAGGCCCGGTTCTGCCTGCCCGAAATGTGGCTACAGGCTGAAATGGTGGGAAAATATCCCAATACTGAGTTTCTTGTTTCTACGGGCTAAATGCAGTTCTTGTGGGGCAAGGATCTCCTTGCAGTATCCCCTGGTGGAGCTATTGAGCGGCCTTTTGGCCCTTGCGCTTTGGTATAAGTTTGGTCTTGGCCCTGAAGTTCTTATTTATTTTTATTTTTCAGCATGTCTCATAATTGTGACATTTGTTGACCTTGCGCATCAAATCATCCCTGATGCAGTGTCTTTGCCTGGGATCGCCCTTGGCTTCTTATCGTCTTTTTTGCTTCCTGAATTGTCGTGGTGGGATTCTCTACTAGGGATACTGATGGGCGGGGGCATCCTGTTTCTTGTGGCATGGGGCTATTATATTATTGCCCGCAGGGAAGGAATGGGAGGCGGGGACATCAAACTCCTTGCTATGATAGGGGCATTTTTGGGCTGGCAGGCAATACCGCTTGTAATTCTATTGAGTGCTGCAGTGGGTTCAGTTACCGGCTTGGCAATAATGTCAGTCCGGAAAGGAGATAGACACACGGCCATACCTTACGGTCCCTTTCTGGCTGGAGCCGCTCTAATATCATTATTCTGGGGGCGTGAATTGACAGCCTGGTATCTGATTTTTATCTCCGGGGGCTAATATTAGTACATTAAGAAAGTCTTCTGATTAGGAGAATATTGTGAGTAAGCTTCGAATTCTGGTTATAGATGATGAATATGACGTGAGGAATATAGTTGCCGGCATATTGACCTCTAAAAAGGCCGGATATGATGTTGTTCAGGCGGCCAATGGCATTGAAGGCCTGGAATTGGCACAAAAACAGCCCTTTGATCACATAATAAGTGATATTTACATGCAGCCTGAGGATGGACTCCAATTTCTAAAAAAAGCCAAGGAAGCGGGGGTATCAGCCAATATCATCATGATGTCCGGCCAGGCCGATATTGATATGGCCCTTGAGGCCATAAAGATAGGAGCGTGTGATTTCATCTTCAAACCCGTAGTGTCAGACCATCTGCTTTTCGTATTGCGAAGGGCCGAGGAAAAGACCGGACTTCTGAAAGAAAATGCTTTTTTAAGGGCAGAGGTACACAAAAAATATTCGTTTCACAATATTGTGGCCAAGAGCTTTCAGATTAAACGCATTTTTGAGGTCATTCAAAGAGTAGCAGATTACAAGACCACTGTGCTGATAACCGGTGAGAGCGGGACAGGGAAAGAACTTGTAGCCAAGGCAATTCACTTTAATAGCATCAGGGCCAAGGCACCCTTTGTACCAATTAATTGTGGGGGCATTCCAGAGAATTTGCTCGAGAGTGAACTCTTCGGTTATGTGAAAGGGGCCTTTACAGACGCTGTTAAGGCCAAAAAAGGACTCTTCGAAGAGGCCCACAAAGGGACCCTATTTTTAGACGAGTTAGGTGATATGCCTTTGTCCTTGCAAGTTAAGCTCTTGAGGGTCCTGCAGGAAGAAGAGGTCAGGCCTTTGGGTGATACTCGCTGCATTAAGGTAGATGTGCGGATAGTGGCAGCCACTGCAAAGGATCTTGCGCAAGAGGTGAGTAAAGGCAATTTCCGAGAAGACCTGTTTTACAGAATAAATGTACTCTCAATAGTTATTCCTCCTCTAAGAGACAGAAAGGAGGATATTCCGTTACTGGTTGATCACTTTATAGAAAGGTACAATTTCCGCTTAAAGAAGAAGGTGGAGGGAGTTAGTCCTGAGGTAATGCACCTTTTCCTCGAGTACAAGTGGCCCGGGAATATCCGTGAGCTTGAAAATGCTATAGAAAGGGCAATGGTCTATTCGGACACTCCGATAATACAAGCAAGGGATCTTCCCCCTCAGATACGGGCTGGTTTTGGAGTCGAAAGTGCTCCTCCCATATCAGCCCTTGAGGGATCTGTCTTTTCCATTAAGAAGAGCAGCAAGATGTTGGAGCGAGAACTTATAATAAAAGCCCTTGACGAAACCAAGGGTAATAAGACTAAGGCTTCCCAACTTCTGGAGATCAGCCTGCCTGCCCTTTTATACAAGATGAAGGACTATGGTCTTACAGCAAAAACTTAGCAGACAAGCGGCTTGCCTGCACGAATGAGGAATGGCTGCTAAATCAATTCCACTGCCTTCTTCAGCGATTCTACTTCAGGGGCAGTCAATGTCCTGTACTTGCCGGGCAGTAGTTTCCCCAGGCCTATAGGCCCCATTTTGATACGTATCAGTCTGATGATTGGGTGGTTTACCGTATTGAGCATCAACCTTATCTGGCGTTTTCTACCCTCTTTCAGCACAATTTTCAGGACCGTTGAGCGCCTCGTGGTTTCCCGCACGTGCATTTCACAAGGCAATGTCATTTTCCCTTCTATCTCTACACCTTGTCGAAGAAGGTCCAGAACTGCCTTTGAAGGTCTCCCTCTTACTGTTGCGTGGTAGGTCTTTGAAACTTTATGGCTTGGATGTAATAGCCGGTGGGCCAGGGTCCCGTCATTTGTGAGAAGGAGCAACCCCTCGCTGTCTTTGTCAAGGCGCCCCACAGGATAAACCCGCCCTGGAATTCTTTCCAGCAGATCCATTACAGTGGTTCGCCCATAGGGATCACGAACTGTAGTCAGGACCCCTTTAGGTTTATTAAGCAAAAGATAAATGAGAGGTTTTTCCCAAAGAATCCTGGTCTTGTCAACACGAATTTCATTCGTATATGGATCTACCTTTGAACCAAGTTCTGTAACAATCTCGCCATCTATACTGACTCGGCCTGAGCGGATGAGTACCTCCGCCGCTCTCCTGGAGCACACACCGGCGTTGGCGAGGTATTTTTGCAGTCTTATCATAACGGGCCTATAGTGTCTGAACGGAAAAGCAGTTCAGACACAATTTTGAATTTTGAATTTAAAAAAGGGGCATCCTTCATAGCAAGCCAAAAATAGTTTACACTTTTAGGGGTAATATACCTCAAAAAATAT
>DFBQ01000042.1:15008-24234 GCA_002367355.1 Deltaproteobacteria bacterium UBA3076
TAACAGCTAATGGCTGGCATCCGTGTAGGCATCATGAGTATATCCTGGTAGGGAATGGATGAAGACCGGCAAGGTCGAAGGGCCGTTAAAAGAGGGTTTTTCCACTGGAGCGTGCGCTGCTGCAGCGGCCAAGGCTGCGGCCATACTGGCAGCGGATCCTTTGGTTTCAAATATTAATGGGGTGACAATTCCTTTCCCTAATGGAGCGAGACACTCCTTTTCTGTCAGCAGGTTGGGCAGGTCCGGAGACAGTGACGCATGGGCCTGTGTGGTTAAGTATGCCGGAGATGATCCGGATATTACCCATGGAGCGGAAATTGTCTCCAGAGTGAGGATCATTTCATTTGATGTAATGGAAAAATCCGTCACGATACTTGGGGGAGACGGTGTCGGAAGGGTGACTAAACAGGGCCTTGCCATACCCCCGGGCAATTCGGCCATCAACCCCGTTCCCAAGAAGATGATCAGGCAGGCAGTAGAAGAGGCCTTGGAAAACAGATCAGGTTTTGAGGTTGAAGTGACTGTGAGTGTACCTAAAGGAAAGGAACTGGCAGCCAAGACCCTTAATCATAGGCTGGGAATAGAAGGTGGAATATCCATTCTGGGTACGACCGGCATAGTAAAGCCAATTTCAGCAGAGGCATGGTGTGCAACCATTCGTTGTTCCATGGACGTGTGCCTGGCAGCAGGCCAGCACCACGTGGTGCTGGCCACCGGTCGCACCTCGGAGCGTGCTGCACAACATCTTTTGGGCCTGCCCGAAGAGGCATACGTGTCTATGGGAGATTATGTAATATTTTCTTTAAAAGAGGTTTCAAAACGCCCTTTTCGGCAGGTGCATCTGGCAAGCCAGTGGTCTAAGCTGATCAAGATAGCCATGGGGTGGGAGCAGACTAATGTAAAACACGGTGCCCTCAATACACCTGAGGCGCTGGCCTTCCTTGCTACACTGGTCCCGGATATCTCTCTTGAATCCATTTCAGGTGCGAATACCGTGAGGGAAATCTTTATTTCAATGAAAGACAGGGGTGTTGAGAGAGGCAGAATGATAGAGGCAGTCTGCTCCGAGGCCTTCAAAAGGCTAAAGCCTGTTCTCAAACCGGATCAGGATCTAATGATCCATCTTGTGTCATATTCCAAAAAAGTAGTTGAGAGTTTCCCGATCAAGAATTAGAAATTGTAGCCGTTCACGGCTTGAAACTTGAAAGTAGAAATTTGGGAAAGATGAAACGAGTTTACGAGTTAGATGATAAGTTTTCAATAAGTCTGGGTACCAGTCACTGGATTCCGGCGAAAGCCGGAATCCAGTGGATAGTCGCAAAATATGATTTGCCCGGACTTATTGAGAAATTACGTTAGATGTTTACAAGCTGCCAGAAAAGTTATCAAATATAGTCTGGCACGACTTTGATAAGTGGAACAAAAAGGTTCAGAACACCGTAGGCTATTAGATAATACGACCATCTGAAACAGTACAAAAGCATGAAGGCAAAATTTCCAATTTCTAATTTCCAATTTCAACGTTTCGCAAACGCTTACATTAGATCTAACCGGCAGACTGTGAAGGAAAACAAACAAGAAGGAACAATATATGTATTAGGGGTTGGTCCGGAGGGCCTTTCTCCTGCGGGAGAAAAGTGCCTGCATAGGGCCTCCATGGTATTTGGGGCAGAGCGTTTTAGTTTTATGGTGCCTGAGGATAAGCCCTTAAGACCTGTTATGCCTGTAGAAAAGCTTATTGAGGATTTAAAGGACGGTTCAGGGCCGGGAGATGTAGTTGTCATTGCCTCAGGGGACCCCCTGTTTTTTGGGATTGGACGAGTACTGATGAGAGAGCTTTCTTTTGAACGTCTTTGCTTTATACCATCTGTTACCAGTGTCCAGCTTGCGTGCTCAAAGCTCAAGATACCCTGGGATGATCTGATCAGCCTGAGCTTCCATGGAAGAAATTCCGGTATTATTGAGGAGCTTTATCCCCACCTGAAAAGTCAGGACAGGACAAAAATCGCCTTGCTGACAGACCCTGTTAATACCCCCCGGAAAATTGCGCAGGCCTTACTGGACGCAGGACTGGAAGGGCTTACAATCCATGTGGCAGAGGACTTGGGGGGCAGTTCTCAGAAAACAGGGTCTTACTCTTTAGAACAGGCCTCTTCCAGAGACTTCCATCCTCTAAACGTCGTGGTCCTTACCGGGAAGATCAAGTGGGCAACTGGTGGATTCGGTCGAAGGGAGGATGCATATCAGCACAGGGGTGGCCTGATCACAAAGGCCGAGGTCCGCTCAGTAGTCCTCGGGGCCCTTGAGATACCTTCAAAGGGCGTCATGTGGGATATTGGCGCCGGCAGTGGATCTGTTTCAATTGAGGCCGCAGGTCTTGCCCCAGGACTCAGAATTATTGCTGTTGAAAAGAACAAAGAACGTATCGAGGACATAAAGGCCAATATCCGCAGGCATCAAACATTAAACATAGACCTGATAGAGGGGAGCGCTCCGGAGGTGCTGGAAGGGCTCCCCGAACCTGACAGGGTATTTATAGGCGGAGGAGGAATCGCTCTCTCATCCATTCTAAAAAAAATTGTTTGTCGTCTTAAGGGAAGAGGACCTGTAGTCGCTACGGCTATTACTTTGGAATCACTGATGCTCCTGTCAGATAAACCGGCCCTGGATGGTTTCCGGATCGAAGTGAGTCAGGTACAGGTATCCAGGTTGAGGCCCCTGGGCCAGGGCCGGATACTCTCGGCTCACAATCCTGTGTTTGTGATAAAGGCATGGCGCTGACACGCCCGGCACTGATAATATATAACCTGCTCCAGGTTGCGGCCCTGCCGTGGCTGGGTCCCCCGGCCCTGCTATATCTTCTTTCCAGGTCCAAGTACAGGGGCCACCTGGCAGGAAGGCTCGGAAGGCTTCCCGACCTGTCTCCCCTCAAGGGGCGGTCCCCCAGGATATGGGTTCATGCCCTGTCAGTCGGGGAAGTAAATGCAGCATCGGCCCTGGTAACAGCCATCTCTCAAAGGTGGCAAGGGGCAGGGATAATCTGCTCCGCCACAACGGCTACAGGGCTCACTGCCTTTAAAAAAAACCTGGGCCATACTGCCCATGTGATCACCACGGCTCCTTTTGATCTGCTACCTTTAGTAAACAATGTAATAAAGGCAATATCGCCCGACTGCTTTATTCTTGTTGAGACAGACGTCTGGCCTAACTGGATATGGAGCATGCGACATTCAGGTATCCCCACGATGCTGGTAAACGGGAGCCTGTCTTCCAGTTCAGCAGAGAGACTTTCACATCTGGGGCCGGTAAAAGACATACTGTATGGAGGCTTTGATCTGCTCGCCATGCAGTCACCTTATGACAGGGAACGGCTTTTGAGGCTTGGTTTTCCCACGGACAGAGTGAGTGCCCCCGGAAACCTGAAATACGACCTTGAAGTGCCCCAAATTGATGAATCTGAAAAGATCCTTCTCAGAGAGTCCATAGGTCTTGAGCCCACAGCACCGCTTTGGGTGGCAGGGAGCACGCATCCCGGAGAAGAAGAGCTGATACTTGCTGTCCATAAGGGCCTTAAACAGGTATTCCCAGAGCTTCAACTTCTCCTGACCCCAAGGGACCCGAAACGTGGACCGGAACTGGAATCTCTGGCAAGGGAGATGGGATTTAAGGCCGTAAGGCGCAGCGCGGCTGCGAAGTCCGGTGACGTAGACATAGTGGTGTTGGATACCCTTGGAGAGCTCTTAAAGTGCTACAGCCTCTGTGATGTAGCATTTGTGGGGGGGACCCTGGTAAATATCGGGGGCCATAATCTGCTTGAGCCCGCGGCCTATGGAGTGCCGGTGCTCTTTGGTCCCTATGTTGAAAGCGCGCGTACTATAGCAGAAGATCTTCTGGCCTGCGGAGGAGGCAGGCGTGTGTCAGGAAAAGAAGAATTGCAAGGGATTTTAAACAAGCTCCTGAAAGACCCTTTTGAGCGTAAAAATATGGGTGGCAGGGCAAAGAACCTTTTACAAAAAAACCAGGGCGCTGTGGCTAGGTATCTGAATCTTGTAGCGAAAGCGCTCAGGGAAATTTAGTGATTTGGTGATTTGGTTGTCCGTGTGGGTCTGTGTGGGTCAGTGGCTAATTATTGGTTAGCTAATGTAAAAGTTTGGAGATATTTTGAAAGATAGCACCTTATCACTGCTCTTGGCCCTTGGCAGGCCACTTTCGCCCGTATACAGCGCTCTGATGAAGATCAGGGCATGGGCCTACAGGAGAGGGTATCTTGCCACAAGGAGGCTTCCGTGCCCTGTGATAAGCATAGGCAATCTTTCCCTTGGCGGGACAGGAAAGACCCCTCATGTCCTGGCTGTAGCCAATTGGCTGAAGAGCCGGGGGATCCGTCCGGCTGTTGTGAGCAGAGGGTATGGAGGAAGAGCAGGGCGTGGCCCCCTCGTGGCCTCTGATGGTACGAGTGTGATGGTTTCCCCGCGGGATGCCGGGGATGAGCCTGTGATGATGGCCGAGGCCCTTTCGGGTATCCCTGTGGTAGTTGGTTCGGACAGGTATGCTGGTGGAAAGCTTGCTGTAGAGCGCTTTGGTGCACAGGCAATCGTCCTTGATGACGGTTTCCAGCATATGGCCCTTTTCCGGGATGTTGATCTTGTGCTGCTGCCTGCAATAAATTTTTTTGGGACGCAATGGGTATTCCCGGGGGGTGATCTGAGAGAGCCTGTCTCAGCGCTTTCCAGGGCGACCGCGATTCTGCTGACCAGGGCAGAAGCATTATCTTTCGCTGACCAGGAGATAGGCAGGCGAGAGCTTCAGACAATGGTCCCGGGTCGGCCTGTATTCCTGAGTGAGATGCGGGCCACGAAATTTCTTTCAATGGAGGGGGAAATTGAAACGCCTGACGCGCTGGCAGGTGAGCCATTATTTGCTGTTTGTGCCATTGCCGGTCCTGAATTCTTTTTTGCAATCCTGGAGAATCTGGAAGCGGATTTAAAGGGTAAAGTAGCTTTCTCTGACCACTATTCATATAAAAGGAATGATCTGAGCAAATTGATGGCACAGGCCGGGAAACTGGGAGCAAAAGCCCTTGTAACCACACATAAGGACAGGGTGAAGATAGAACCGATCTGGCGTGAACTTGCAGCCAATGGTGAAAAGCCCCTTCCTGTCCGGGTATTGGAGATAGAGGCCAAGCCTGAGGAAGGATTTTGGAATATGCTTGAAGCAAGTCTCAATATTGGCAAAAAAGGAACTTAGGATTTGAGAGGTGAATGTTTTTTGTAGCCATGAAGGCCAAATTTCCAATTTCTATTTTCTAATTTCAACGTTCCATACTATTAAGTAGTCATAATGCACATATTAGAACCTTTAATAACTATTTTGATTCCATTGTTGATCATCATGGACCCTTTGGGCAACTTGCCATTTTTCCTCCTTTTTACAGAAAAAAGAACTCCTTCAGAGCGGCGTAAAGTGGCTGCTATCGCCTCCTTTGCGGCCTGCATTATCCTTATTTTTTTTGGTATCACAGGTGATTCTGTTTTGCGCTTTTTTGGAATCGGCCTGCCGGCTTTCCAGTTGGCTGGAGGTTTTATCTTTTTTATTTACGCCTTACAGATGCTGTGTCTGTTCCCTAGCGGCCTGAAGACTAGTTCAGAAGAAGAACAAGAAGGCATTGAAAAAGAAAATGTTGCTCTTGTACCTTTGGCGACGCCGTTACTGTCCGGCCCTGGTGCCATTACCGCTGTTTTGGTATGGCAACAGCCACCGGACAGCTCTGTTAACACTGTCCTATTGCTATCCGCGATCATAATAGCCTGTATAATCGTTTACCTTATCTTTTACTTTGGAATATGGATCAAACGAGTGATGGGAGTGGGCGGCATCCGGGTAATTACGCGGCTCACGGGATTATTACTTGCTGTCATAGCAGTTCAGTTCATGATGAGTGGTTTCAAGAATTTCGATTAGCTTCAGAGACAGGGGCATGGCATGCGTGATTGGAATGTTGTCATAAGCGTCAAGGAGAAGGGATTTCGACCGGCATTTGAGCTTTTGGAAGAACTGGGACCGGTAGCCAAGACAGATTTCTATAACATACTGGTCATGAAGGTGGATAATATTAGAAATTTTTTGGAGACGCTCCGTGAGTGGGTAAAGGAGGATACTCATATTCTCAGTCTTATTAGTCGGGTAATGCCCGTCACCCAAACCTTTAACTTCCAATCAGCAGACGAGTTTGAAAAAAAGGCAACCGAAGCTGCCTCTAAATGGGTGTCAATGCTGGCAGATAGGAGCTTTCACATACGGATGCACCGACGCGGCTTCAAGGGGAAAATGGCCAGCAACGAAGAGGAGCGCTTCCTGGACGATTTTTTACTTGATGCACTGAAAAAGGAAGGAATGAAAGGAGATATCTCATTCCAGAATCCGGACGCTATCGTAGTAGTTGAGACAGTGGGTAGTCGGGCAGGTATGTCCATCTGGACGCGTGAGGATCTCGATCTCTATCCTTTTTTGAGACTGGATTAGCTTGCTATTTTCGCAATCAGTGGGTTAAAAGCCGGGATGTTAGTTTTGTCAGTTTTCTGCACTTAGCGCGCGCAGTTGTTTATAAAGCCGGTGCTCCTCAGGAGAGAGCCGTTCCGGTACGTGAACTTGCACACGGAGATAAAAATTTCCCCGGGCACCACCCCCGAACTCCGGCAGTCCCTTGCCGCGTAAGCGCAAAACTGTGCCCGGCTGGGTGCCGGGCAGGATGGTGACTTTAACTGGACCGTCAAGAGCCGCTACCTCCTTGGTAGTGCCGAGAACGGCATCTGCGACCTCGATAGTCTTGTCGCGCCAGAGATCAGCACCGATGCGCTTGAAGCGCGAATCAGGCACGGTTCCCACCACCACAAAGAGGTCGCCAGTGATGCCGCCGGGCTCCCGGCTCGGCAGGCCCCTTCCCGGTATGCGCAGTGCGGTTCCCTCCTCAACCCCCACCGGGATTTTGACCGAAAGAGATTCCTCTTGTTCAACCTTACCCCGTCCCCCGCAGTTGGGGCATGGGCTCTCTATCACTACACCACGGCCATGACAGGCTGAACAGATAGTTATCTGCTGGAAGGTTATAGCCCCTTTGCGCTGGCTACTGATGATTCGCCCCTGGCCCTTGCAGGCCTTGCAGGGACGCGGCTCAGTGCCGGGTTTTGCGCCAGAGCCATGGCAGACCGGGCAGATGCCGGTTCGGGTAAATCTGACGGTCTCCTCGCCGCCAGTGAGCACTCGCTCAAGCGTTACATCGAGTTTTACCTCAATGTTTTCGCCCTGTGGCGGACCAACGGGACGTCTGCGAGAGAAACGGTCAAATAGTCCTCCGCCACCAGAATCGAAATCAAAGCCAAGGCCGCCAAAAATATCCTCGAAATTAATGCCGCCAAAGAGATCTTCATGGGAAAAATCAATCCGTGAAAAGCCTCCTGAATCGTATTCGGCACGCTTCTTAGGATCAGAAAGAACCGCATAGGCCTCGGCGATCTCTTTGAACCGTTCCTCAGCTCCTGGCTCTTTGTTACGGTCAGGATGGTATCGGAGCGCGAGGGAGCGAAAGGCCTCCTTAATGGTCTTCTGATCGGCATCACGTGGGACGCCAAGCACTTCATAGTAGTCGCGCTGGGGAGTAGTCGACATCTAAGGAATCCCTGCTCAGTATGTAGTCTATGGCCCCGGAGAATTTTTCTCCGCTTGGTTCCAGATAAATCTTATTTATCTTATCAAATACGTCTTCTCTGCCAAGTCCCTATCTGAACATCGAGCATTATTGAGCTTCTCATATGCAGATGATGTTATATAACTTAGTATGGAAGACTCGAAAGGCAATGGTCAACTTCGACCTGATTGGCCGGTTTTTCGTAGTGAAATACTGGCCACAAGGTATTATTCAAATGAACTCAAGAGGTGAATGAACGGTATGGATATCAGTCTTTTGAAACGCTTGACCCTGGCACCAGGCATTTCCGGCAGGGAAGGAGCAGTAAGAGATATAGTAGAGGAAATCCTTGGAGGGCTGACAGCCGAGGTCAGCACTGACGCTATGGGTAGCCTTATCGCAAGGGTCCCGGGAGAGGGGCCGAGGCTGCTCATCGATGCCCACATGGACGAAGTAGGGCTCATGGTACAGCATGTTGATGAGCTTGGTTTCATAAGGGTAGTAACTGTGGGCGGGATAGATCCACGGGTGTTGTATGGCCAATCAGTGCTTGTCTGGGGGACTGAGACACTGCAAGGAATAATAGGCTCGGTCCCTCCGCACCTTTTGTCTGAAAAAAACAGCCAAAAGGAAAGGGTCATTCCTGTGGATGAGCTATTTGTTGATGTGGGTCTGCATCCCAAGGATGTGAAGTCTCAGGTCAAGGTTGGCGATCCCGTGACCTTTCCTGGGACCTGGTCTGAGAACGACAACTTTCTTCAAGCCAAGGCCTTTGATGACCGCGCAGGATTATTTGTGATGCTTGAGGCCTTAAAGCTGATTCCAGAGCCTGGGTGCGATCTGTATATTGTGGCCTCGGCCCAGGAAGAAGTCGGTCTGAAGGGTGCAGGCCCTGTCGCAAGACGGATAAATCCTGATCTGGTGCTGGCGCTCGAAGGTACTATGGCCAATGACCTGGCGGGGGTGCCGTCCCATCGCATATTTGCCAGGCTTGGGGCAGGTCCTGAGATCAGATTATGCGATGGAAGATTCCTGGCGGATAGGGCCTGGAGCAATTTTCTGGTCCATCTGGCCGGAGAGGCAGGAATTCCATATCAAGTAGTGGTAAAAAAGGTTGGGGGTACAAATGCCGCGGCCCTGCAGGTGGAAGGTACAGGAGCTAGGGCTGCCGCTCTGTCTGTTCCTGTAAGGTATATTCACGCCCCTGTCAGTTTGTTAAACAAGTCAGACCTTGAGGCTGCTATTGCTTTAGTGGCAAGACTGCTCAGGGAAGTAAAACGCTTTGAGCCGGATTTATTTTCATGAGCCTCTCTTAACGGCCGCAGTCATTGGCCGCGAGGTACGAGCGGTCCAGTGCACTGCAAGATTATTACATCCTCTCGCAACAATTCATATATTGCCCTCAAGTTTCATCCTAAACGATGTTGCCCTTTTTTCCGAATAGCACGCAATCTTAATATAATAGTACTGCGTCCCAAAAGTTTTGACATGTTTTCTGGCAATTTAGATTTCTATGTAGTGCCTGAACGGAAATCAACA